>JBBSLV010000051.1:0-13499 GCA_038233535.1 Tepidisphaerales bacterium
GCGTCGGGGGGCCGATTCGCGTTGTCGTGTCCCCGCGGTCGATCGACCAGCGCACATATGACCGGATCAACGAGTTAAAGCGCGCCGCGCAGTTGTCGTCATCGCTCGTGGCGCAGCTCGAATCGGCGGCCGGCGCGTATGATCCCGCCGCGGCACGAAACGTCAGCCGGGTCGATGCTTATCTGGCCGCCCTGGCACAGGCGACGCGCGAGCTTTCGGGGGTCTCGGACACGGCCGGCGTGCTCCAGTCGGCGCTGCTGCGGTGCATCATCCGCAGCGATGGGCCGCAGTTGTCGCTTGCGCTGGCGGCGATGGTGGACGAGCTTCAGCAGGTCGCGGCGGCGTCCTCGGCACTGGGCGCGCGGTTCTCATTCGACGAAGTACCCACCGAGGCCGACCGCGCGGCGCTGACGGCCACCGTCGCAGCGGCGCGGCGCGTGACCGATCACGTCACGGCCATCCTGCGCGGGGAGCAGGCGGGGGCGGTGCTGGCGGACCTGGACAACCTGCGCGCGTCCGAGCAGGGCACGCCCAGCGGCAAGGAGGCAGCCGACCGCGCCCGCGAGCGCGCGCGCCGCGTCCGCGAGGACGTCGAGGCGGCGGCGAAGGAGCTGGGGCTGACGCCCGGAACACCCGACGTCGAGGTGCAGCTCAAAGCGATGGTCGGGGCGCGAGAGGCGGCGATGTTGGCGCACGCGCTGCCCGATTACACACAACCCGCACAAGCGTACGCGGCGGCGATGGCGGCGCGGGCCACGCTTCCGGCGCTGGTGCCGCGGCTGGCAGCGGCGGCGCAGGCGGAGGCGGTGAGGCCGGACGGAAACCTCGTGCGCGCCCGCGATCTGCAACTCGCCGCCTCCGCCGCGATGCGCGTCCGCGACGCCGCCCCCGCCACGCGCGACGAGTTCGCGGCGTCGTTCGCAAACGCTGTTGCGGCGATGCAGCGCGAACACGCGAGCGCTAAAGTCCCGGCCCCGGCAACGGCGCCGGTTACCACCGGGCCCGCGTCCGCGCCCGCAACGGCGCCGGGGACAGTCGCGACGACACAGGCCGGCGATGTGGTGCGCGCCGCGGCGGTGGACGCGCGGCGGACGCTGGCGCTCTGGGCTCGCGGAGAGAGCGAGCAGTCGATGAGCGAGGCCGCGGCGCTCGCGCGGGCGCAGGAGCTGGCCATGCAGGCCAACGCGGACCTGGCGCAGCGCGAGTACGAGTCGGCGGAGGCAACGGACGAGCGGATCGCGCGCGAGCTGCGCCTCGCCGAGCGCACCTTTCCGCGCGCCGCCGAGCAGTTCGAGCAAGCGCGGCGAGAGGTCCGGCGCTCCACCGAACGCGCCAAGCTGCTCGATCGGCTGTCGGCCGAGCAACAGCAGATTGCGCGCGGGACAATCGGGCAGGATCGCCCCGCGCTCCAGGCGGCCCAGGATGAGCTGATGGCCGGCATGGCCAAGGCGGCCGAGGATGAGGGCGACGGGATGGGAGACTTCGCCGACGACTCGGACACGCGGCTGGCGGCCGTCGCGGCGATACGCGGGGCGCAGGAGCGGCTGGCCGCGATGCCGCAGCAGTTGCGCGACGTCGAGTCGGCGATGGGGGAGCGCGCCGCGGCGTCGGCGCGGTTGCGCCATCTTCAGCAGCAGGCCATGCCGCCCGACGAGCAGGCGGCGGCAGGGCGCGCGATCCGCGGGGCCCAGGAGCAGCTTCGCGAAGCCCAGCAGCGGCTGACGGGGCGACTGACGCCGCTCGGTGAAATCGTGGCGCAGGAACTGTCGCGGTCGCTGTCGAGCTATGCGCCGGAGACGACCGACGCCGTGCGCGCTCTGCACGACCGGCTCCGCCCGGCGATGGCGCGGTTGCAGCGCTCGGTGTCGGCCCGCGCCGATGACGCCGGCAGCGCCGTCGCGGAGCTGCGCGGCGCGATCGACGGGCTTCAGACGCAGTTGAAGGATGCGCAGGCCGCGCTGCTCGCGCGCGACCCGCTGACGGCGGCACGTGTGTACGCCGCGGCGGCTTCGGCGTCACTGGCGAACGATCCCGTGTCGGCGGCCGCCCAGCAGCAGAACGCTTCGGCGGCGCTGGCGCGGGCGTGGGACGCGACGATTCACGAGGCGGCCGCGGCGCGGCTGGCGGGGCTGCCGACGATGCGGCCGCTGTTCAACCCTTCGCCCGAAGCGGGCAACGCCCCCCCGCGGGGCGCGGCGGGAAGCGCAGCGTCGAAGTTCCCGATGTTCTTCGAGTGGGGCCGGCTGCCGTGGCGGCCGATGCAGCCCCTGATCGTTTCGCCGCGATCGAACGACCCGCCGGATTATCCGGATGCGCTCCAGGCGTACTTCGAAGCATTGGGCGCAACGCAGCCGCCCGCGCCAACGACACAGGGGAAGCCGTGAAGCCGTCGCTCGTCGTCATGCTCATCCTGCTCGTCGCGCGGGTCGCGTTGGCACAACCGCCGGCGCCGATTACGCAACCGGCGCCGCAGCCGGTGACTCAGCCGGCCACACACCCGGTGACGCAACCGGCCGTCGCGCCGGCGCCGCTCCTCCAGACGGCAATCGACCTCGCGCTGCTTCATCTCGAGCGGCGGCAGCACGCGGAGGGGCATTTCCAATCCGAACCGAAGCTCGCGCTCACCTGTCTGGCGCTCACGTCGTTCCTCGCGACAGGTCACGCGCCCGACCTCGGCCGGCACGGCGCGACCGTCCGCCGCGCGATCGATTACCTCGTACGGCAAGCGCCCGACGACGGCTACTTCGGCAAAGTCGACGGCAGCCGCATGTATGGGCAGGCGATCGTCGTCATCGCGCTCTGTCAGGCATACGGACTCGAACAGGACGGCTCGCGCCGCGCGGCAATGCGGGCGGCGCTTGTCGCGGCGGTGAAGGTCATCGTCGATGCTCAGACCGTGAAGAAGGATGCGGTGCACACGGGCGGGTGGCGCTATGAGCCGGCTTCGACGGACAGCGACCTGTCGGTCAGCGCGTGGAGCGCGATTGCGCTCCGCGCCGCGCGGGACATCGGGCTTGACGTCCCCGACGCCGCGCTCGCTGCCGCCGCGGCGTACGTGAAACGATGCGCAACCCCGGCAAAGGGCGGGCTTGCTTATCAGCCGGCGGGAGAACCCGGCATCGCGATGACGGCCGCGGGCATGCTCGCGCTGTCGCTGGTCACCACCGATGACGCGCCGGAAATCGCTGCCGCGGCAAGGTTCCTCCGCGAGCAACCGCTTGTCGAAGCAACCCGATTCCCCTACTACGCGATGTACCACGCGAACCAGGCGGCCCACCGCGTCGACGGGGAGACGTGGAACGTCGTGTCGCGCGCGGCGCAACAGCGCCTGCTCCGCACGCAGCTTCCGAGCGGCGCCTGGCCGCAGAGCACCTCCCCCGAGGAGCCGGGCGAGATCTACGCGACGGCGATGGCGGTGATGACGTTATCCGTGCCGCAGCGCGTGCTGCCGTTGTATCAGCAACCGGGTAACAGAACTGACCTTTCTTTTGCGACAAAACCCTGACAGTTCCATTGCGATACAACAAGCAGAACACTGCCGGGGTGGCGGGCGAGAAGCGGTTGGCGTAGACTTCGGACACGGTGCCCCCGTAGCTCAATTGGCTAGAGCGCAGCTTTCCTCAAGCTGAGGTTGCACGTTCGATCCTTGCCGGGGGTATTGCCCGAGCGGCCGCTGTGCTTCTTGCTTGCATCAAGGCGGGGGAACGCGCGAAGCACCACAAATCCTGAGCGTGCTTACTCCCTGGGCTGCTTCTTCAGCTCCTCCAGCATCCCCAGCACGCGCTTCTCCTTCGCGATGCCCTCCGCGTTCCCCGTCTCCTCGTACAGCTCGATCAGCAGCTCATGCGCATCGGGGTCGTACGGGTTCACGTAGACGGCTTCCATTCCGTACTTCACCGCGTCTTCCACCTCGCCCAGGTCGCGGTGGATGCGTGCAACGGCCTTCGCGTAGCGGTTTTCGGCCAGCTCGAGCGGGAGGAACGCCTTGAGGTGTGGCAGCGCCTCGCGCGGGTTGCCCTGGCGGATGTGAAGCCCGGCGAGCCGCCGGTGCGGTAACGGGTTCAGCGGCTGGAGCTGGTTCGCCTGCTGCCAGATGGTCGTCGCCTCCTCAAAATTGCCGGCGGCGATCTGCTCATTGCCGAGTTTGGCGAGTTCATCGAACTGCTTCTGCGTCGGTGCGTCGTAGCCCCAGCCCTTCACCTCATTCTTCGCCCAGGCGGCAAACTCCGTGTCGAATGCCGTCGTCGGCTTGCCGATCGCGTGGCGAAAGGCATCGTCGTCGCCCTTGCCGAGCCGGTAGCCGTCGAGCAGTTTCAGCAGCGCTTGGTGGCCGTACTTTTCCGTCATGTACCGGCCGATCCAGAACCCCTGCATGTACATCATCTCGCCGCCCACCTTGCTCTCTCCGCGAAGCAGGTTGCCGGAGAGATTGGCGATGGGCGCGAGATTGCCCTGGGTCACGACGTCGTACATCTGCTTGGGCACGAACGCGAAGCGGAACGGCACGCCTTCCTGCCACGTCGCAAGCCCCTCGGTGAGCCAGCGCGGGCAGCGGTAGTCGGTCTGCGCGAGGTTGATGACGTGGGTGAACTCGTGGCGCAGGACGCGGGCAAAGTTGAACGGCCCCATGGTCGCCCCCGCGCGCGGCGCGACGGCGGTGATGACCGGGCCGAACGCGGCGCCGTAGGTCTCGGCGCCGGGAATGCCGGCCGTGCGGACGGAGAACGTGTCGGTCGTGGGGAACACTTCGAGCACCGTGCGGCGCTTCGGGTCGTACGCGAAGTGGTTCGTGACTTCGCCGTGGACGAACTCCATGAAGTCGCCGAGGTATTCGCCCATCACCGCGTCGTACGTCGGGTCGAAGACAATGGCGAAGTTCTCTGTCTCGATGCGGGCGTATGTCTTCATGTCGTCGAGCAGCCGCAGGTAGTTCACGGTGGTGATGTTGAACGGGTCCAACTCGTACGCGGCTTCGAGCTGTGCGCGCGCCTCGTCCTCCTCGGCCAACTGCATGTGCAGCTTGCCCAGCTGATGCCGCGGCAGGGCCCACAGCGGGGCGCGCTCGACGGCGACGGTGGAGTAACCCTTGGCCGCGTCATGGCGGTGGATGTCGCCCAGGACGCCCGCGAGCGTTGTCAGCGCCAAGGCCGATCCCGGCGCGACTGAATCGGCGCGCTGGAGGTACTCATCGCGGGCCGCGTCGTCATTGCGCGCCATGGCCGCGGCGGCGGCGAGGGCGAGGGGTTCCAGATCGCGCGGGCGCCTGGCGAGCAGCCGCTCGACCACGCCGGCCGCCCGGGGGCTGCGATCGCCGCGGAGCAGGGCGTGGATCTCCAGCACGTCGGCGTCGACCGAGTGCGGGTCAACGTTGCGCAGCGCGTCGGCCGCGCCAAGCGCAACACCATAATCGTGCTCATCAATCGCCACCCGCCCGGCCAGCAGCAGCGCTTCTGGCTCGTTCGGATTTGCCTTGAGAACCGTTTCCAGCTCCTGCTTTGCGCGGCGCTTGTCGTCGTGGGTGACGAAATATGACGCGGCCGCGACGTGGGCGGGCACATAGCCGCGGTCGATCACGTCGTACGCGCGGACGAACATGTTCAGGACGATGTTGTGCAGCTCATGGTTGTTGCGATACCCGCCGGTGAGCGTCGCATGACGGTCGATCGCGCGGCCGATGAGCGTCACCTCCTCGGCGCTCTCAAACGCCGTCGGATCTTCGCCCAGCCACTTGTCGAGGAAGCGCTGCGGCTCTTCGAAGAACCACTCATACGCCGCCGTCGCCGTCGCGACGTCGCCGACGGATTCGCTGACCGCGCCCAGGTGATAATGCCCGTCGATCGATGTTGGGTGGTCCTTCAGATGCGCCTGGAGCAGCGCGACTGCCTCGCCCGCTTTCCCAACGTCCGCCAGCACCTGCGCGCGCAACACCTGCGCCCGCGGCGCATCGGCGACGGTGTCGGCCGAGAGTGTCGTCAGCGCCTCGTCCGTCCGCCCCAGCGCGCGCAGCGCCGCCCCGCGCACGAGCGCGGCTTCAAGTGGATCGACATCCTTCGCCGCGTGCAGCGTCGCCAGCGCCAGCTTGTAGCGCCCGGCATCGAGCTGGGCCCGGGCCTTGTCGAGCGCTTCGAAATACTCCGGATGCTTCAGCTCGGGCAGCTTCTCGGGCAAGAGCGGCTCGATCCACACCTGCGGCACCGCTTTCGCCGCAACATCAACGGCGCGTGCGGAATCGGCGATCGCGCCCAGCGCGGCGAAACAGAGGAGCACAGACCCATACGTTGCGCGACACATCATGCCCTCATCTCCGGTCATGGTAATCGGGACGGGGGATTATAGGGCGACTGCGCGCGTCGCCGCATTTTTACAACACGCAAAAGCAGATCGACCGGTTGGTCGATCTGCTTCCGGCGCATTGAGATCGGCCGGGCAGTCAGGCGGCGTGCGTTGCGCTTCGCGGGGCACGGGCGACCTTCACCCATCGGACGATCAGGTCGATCAGCTTCCTCCGCTCGATCGGCTTGCGCGCAAAGTCGTTGCAACCCGCGTCGAGGCATTTGCGCCGGTCGGCATCCGATGCGCTGGCTGTCAGCGCGATGATCGCGCCGGGATAACCGAGCCCGCGGAGTTTGCGCGTCGCTTCGTAGCCGTCCAGCTCGGGCATCTGAATGTCCATCAGCACGACGTCGAACGGTTTGTGCGACTGGAACGCCTCCATCGCCCGGTGAGAAGCGGTTTTGCCGTTCTCGGCGACGTCGACAGCCGCGCCGGCGTTGGTCAACATCTTGCCGATCAGCTCGCGGTTCTGTGCCGTGTCGTCGGCAAGCAGGATGCGCGCGCCCTTGAGGTCCGCGGCGTGCTCGTCATCGATGAAGTTGTACGCGGCGACCGAATCGCCCGGCAGCAGTTCCGGGCTCATCAGCCGGGCGCCGTGCGTTGCGGCGACGCGGAGCGTCGCCGTGAACGTCGAGCCTTCGCCGAACGTGCTCTGGACGGTGATGTCGCCGCCCAGGAGCCGCGCGAGGCGCTGGCAGATGGCCAACCCCAGGCCGGAGCCCCCGTACTCGCGCGAGCGCGACGCGGCGCCCTGGGTGAACGGCTGGAAGAGCTGCGACAGCGCGTCCTTGTCGATGCCGATGCCCGTGTCGACGACGCTGAACTGCACGAACGACTCGTGTCCGTCGGCGGACTCGATCATCTTCACGATCAGCGTGATCGAGCCCTGGTTGGTGAATTTGATCGCGTTGCCCAGCAGATTCAGCACGATCTGGCGGACGCGCGTGGGGTCGGTCTGGATCTGTTCCGGAAGCTTGCCGGCGAATTTCAGCTCGAGCTTCAGCCCTTTCTCCTGAGCTTTGGGGCGCATGAGCGTGACGATGTCGTTCAGGAGCTGGACGGGCGCGAAGTCGACGCTTTCGACCTCCACCTTGTTGGCGTCGAGCTTGGCGACGTCGAGCACGTCGTTGATCACCTTGAGCAGGTGATCGCCGTTGTACTGGATGTTCTGCAGCGCTTTGACCCGATCGGCCTCGCGCATCGGCGTGTCCACGAGCAGCTCGGCGTACCCGATGATTCCCGTCAGCGGAGTGCGAATCTCGTGGCTCATGTTCGCGAGAAACTCGTCCTTGAACGCCCGCGTCGCTTCCGCGACGGCACAGGTTTCTTCGAGCTGCTGATTGCGCGTGCGCAGCTCGCGGACACGCGACTCGACACGGCCCTCGATCGACTGACGGCTGCGCTGAAGGGCCGCGGCCATGGCGTTGAACGAGTGCGCGAGCTGGGTGATCTCGTCGCCGCCGCGCCCCGCGACGATCAGGTGGTCGATCTGGCCGGCGGTGATCTGCTGGTGGGCGTGCGTGACGGCGCTGATGGGGCCGATCAACCGCTTGAAAAGCCTCCAGCCGACGGCGGCGGCGAGGGCGGCCCACGTCCACAGCCCTGCGAGGTACCCGAGCGAAAGGAACAGCCCGGCCAGCGCGGGCGACGCGGCTGCAACTGCGCCGCACGCCATCCACACGTTGAGGCTACGCAGTTTCGTCGCCATCCGCTTACTCCGCTTGCACAACTGACCACACTGAACAATCGGCCTTGCGCCGGCAACAACGGCACGGGGCACATCGACTTATCGACCATGCTCGGCGACAGGTTTAGATTCGAACCCCAAGGCGGCGTCTGGAAGTGCCACCGCCACTTCAGATAAACCGGCAACCGACGTCAAAAACCCCCGCAGTGACTTTTTGACAGCGCACCACCTGCGCGCGAATGGCGGGGGCGGGCGCGCCATCCGCTGCCGCCGCGGGCAGCGTGAGTTCGACCATCGCGCCGGGCCGCAGGTCGAACGCCGTGATGAACGCCATTCCTCCGCGCGACAGGTCGCGGCTGAACGCGGGACGCGCGGCGCGGGCGCCGTCGCCGTCGCCAGATCCCTCGCTGACGCGGACCTGGATCTGTGCGGTGTAGCTGACGCGCGGCTGCGAGCGGCGGGTGTGCAGGCCGGCCTGCTGCTCGATGCGATCGAGCACCTGACCGATCACCGCGTCGGTCGCCGCATCGGGACGCCCGGCGGCGCCGTTCGCCGACGCCGCGCTGAACCGGCACCCGAGGGTCACGAGTCCACCGTCCAGCGGCGTGACGCGGCACACCTCCGCAGGCACGTAAACCGTTCGTCCATCCTCTTCCAGTTCCACAAGCACGCGACGGGCGGTGTGTCCCCGCGACTGCATCAGGGCGAGCCCGGTTTCGGAAACGTCGCGACTCAGCGCCGTCCACGCCGACTGCCAATCGGGTTGGCCGCGATCATCGAGCGGCGCGACGCGCACCTGACGCGACCACGCCTTGCGCGGTGCCAGGCGGCATTCGACGTGGCCCGGCGGACGCAGCGTGATCACCGCCTCACGGCCTCCATTTCGGTAGGTCAGCTCGTCGACAAACGCGCGCATGATGATCAGCCCGCGGCCGCTGGGTGCCAGGCTGGGCGCCGCGTCCTCGTCAGTCTCGGCGTTGGCCAGGGCGAACCATTGCTGCCAGTCAAAACCGTCGCCTTCGTCGGAGACGCTGATCTCGCAGCGCTGGCCGTCGTAGTTGAACAAAACGGTCACCTCGCGATCTGAGTACGCGGGGTCGGCGGAGCGCTGGGCGAGCGTGCGGGCGAACGCGTCATCGGCAAGCTCCTTCAGTTTCGAGGAGATGCCGAGGTTGCCATGCACGATGGCGTTGGTCAGGGCTTCAAAGAGGACGAGCAGCAGATTATCGCCGCGCGTCGAGTCGCACACGCCGCACTGTTCGGCCCGGTGACGAAGGAACTCCGACGCCTTGCCCACCCACTCCAGACGCGAGGGAATGCGCAGCACGGCTGAGTCGGACTCGAGGATATTGCAGAACTGGCGCATGTCGGTGGTTGCGAGCGTCATCAGCGATTGCCCCGGATCGGTGGCCGTCGCCCTGAAGAACCGGGCGCGTGGCATGGAAATGAAAAACCCCCTCCGCTACCAGTACATCGGTAGCGCCGCATTCGATCTTGAGCTAGAAGTGCCAAGCTCATAGCTCTTTGATCGTTGTCCCCGGAATGACCGCATGATCGTGCCAACCCCCATCCTGCGATTGACGGGCTGGTGGGCCTGCTGCCCGCGCATTAGAACTACGTCATCCCGGAAGGAGACCGCATGGCCGAACCCATGATCTTCGCCAACCTGCTGCACCTGTCCTACAACATGTGGGGCGACTGGGCGAACCCGAAGGCGGGCGGCAAATACTGGCAGGCCCGGCCCGAGCTTCGTTTCGACGAAAAGCTCTGGAACGACCTGCTCCAAACGATGGCGAGGCACAAGATGAACATGGTCGTCATCGACCTCGGTGACGGCGTGGAATATGCGTCGCATCCGGAGATCGCGGTGAAGAATGCGTGGTCACAGGACAAACTCAAATCGGAGCTGGCGAAGATGCGGCAGATGGGGCTGGAGCCGATCCCGAAGCTCAACTTCTCAACCTGCCACGACCAGTGGATGGGCAAGTATTCGCGCATGGTCTCGACGCCGGAGTATTACAAGGTGTGCGAAGACCTGATCGCCGAGACGATTGAGCTGTTCGACAAGCCGCGCTTCTTTCACCTTGGCATGGACGAGGAGGAAGCGGTTCACCAGACGCAATTTGAATACGCCGTCATGCGCCAGCATGGGCTGTGGTGGCGGGACATCCAGTTCCTGTTCAAGCAGGTTGAGGACAAGGGGTTGCGCCCGTGGATCTGGGGCGACTACGTGTGGAACCACGGCGAAGCATTCTACAAGAACATGCCCAAGCACGTGATGCAGAGCAACTGGTATCGCGAACCCGTCCGCGGCGACGCGAAAAGCGTCTACGGCGGGGTGTTTAACATGGACATCGAGTGCTGCCGCACGTTCGTCGACGTCGACAAGGCCGGCTACGACCAGATCCCCACCGTCAGCAACTGGGAAACGCCCGCGAACATCTCCGGCACGATGAAGTTCTGCAAAGAGCACGTCTCGAAGGAGCGGCTGAAAGGGTTCTTCCTCACCCCCTGGCGTCCGACGCTGGAAGAAACGCGCGACCGCCACATGGACGCGATCGAGCATTTTGTGATCGGAATGGAAGAATTCAGACAGTCGGAGTGAGCGTCGCGTCGTTCAATGGCGACGTCGCTTCAGCGACCGGGTCTTTTCCTTCGTAAGGCGCCACAGAACTCCTCAGCTTCCGCAGCGCAACCACGCACAAAATCCACACGACCAAAAAATGCCAGAACGTCGTCCCGTACGCCGCGGCGCGGTCGCTGCCCGCTTCGCCGAAGAGCAACTTCATCGGATCATCGCCGCTGAGCAACGTGAGGAGGCTCGCCGCCAGCAGCGTGTACCCAACCCCGCGCCGCCATCGGCGCGTCGCGTTGGCGCACCATGCCGCGTAGGCCAACGCGAAGTACGCGAGGATGAGCGGGGCGGCGTGGTGGTCCCACGTGCGCTGGTTGAGCAGCATGATCATCGCGACGACCAGCCCGAAATGCAGCGCGCGTCGCCCATCGTCGCGCGGGAAGCGCCGCCACCCGATCGCCCAGAAACTCACGATCACCACGATCGCCTGGAGCAGTTGAAGCAACCGCTTGGCCCAGACCGGGCCGAGGTCGATGAGCGTAATCCAGCCGAACTCGCTCGGCACGGGCTCGTCGTCGGGCGCCCAGAGGAAGTTGCCGGTGTCGCCGGCGAGGAAGTAGCGGCTCACCATGCCGGACAGCGACTGGTTGATGCTCGCGGGATACCACTGCGTGCCGCTCAGTCCTGGGCCGATCGTCGTCGCCCACCACGTTCCCATCGACTCAGCGTAGAACGACCAGCCCGTCAACAGGACGGGGCTGAGGATCAGCACGGGCAGCGCGATGAACGTATACGCCAGCAGCTTCCACTCGCGCTGCCAGAGCCAGTACAGCACGAACAGCGCCGGCGTCAGCTTCAGGCAGATCGCCAGCGCCAGCATCACCCCCGCGAGCAGATCGTGCCCGCGCCGCCAGCCGTAGCAATGCCCGACGATCGCGGCGGCGACGAACATGTTCGTGTTGCCGTGCTGGAAGTCGGCGACGAGAAAGTTCGCCGACGCCAGGAACGCCAGCAGCGCGACCCACTCGACCATGCGCCGCCCGTCGTGGTTGACGATGGCGACGCCCATCAGCACCGTCGCGACGAGGGCCGCGAGCTTCAGCACGTTCCACGTCAGCGCCGTCATGGGTGGAGACAGCGCGTAGAACGGCGTGAGCATCACGACGACGACGGGCATGTTCGGGTGCTTCGCCTGCCACGCGTCGTTTGGGCGATTCACCTCCTGTCCGGGCGGCGGGGGGGCGAGGTAGATGTTCTGGCCGTTCCAGAACTGCTGCACGTCGAACCGCCACCGCCCGATGGCGCCCTTGTGCTGCTTCACGCCCTCGGTGACGCCTGCCTCGCGCGCTTCCGTCGCCTTGCGAATCTGTTTGATTGTGCCGCGGTGGAACTGGTAGACGAGACCGAGGAACAGCGCTGCGATGGCGATGTATACGGCGGGGCGGATCCATCGATCCTTCTGCGGCAGCGGGCGCGTCTCGTACGGGAGCCGATCGATGAGTGGAGGCGTCATGCGTGTGAACCTGTGATCAGGGCGAAGTCGGCGGAGGGTTCGGAGGAGTAGAAGACGGAACTCCGCGGGTTGAGGTACTCGATGAGCGTATCGCCCGCGACATCGGCGCGGGCTGATTCAGGATACGTCACATTCGGCGCCGAGGGCGCGGCCGGCTCGTCGATGGGATGCGGCGACTGAAACACCCAGACGCGATCGGCCTGCCCGCGGGCGAACATGTAGCGCGTGAGCGTCGGCCCGGGCTCGACCAGCGCGTGCGTCACGCGCCGGGCGTGCAGGTCGTGCAACACGTCGGCGAACGAGAAGCGGCCGTCATGATCCGGGAGCGAGACGACCTCCGCCCCGGCATCTTGCAGCCCACTGACGACGCTCTCGTTCGCAGCGGCCGATGCTACCGACGAATAGATGATCAGCGGATGGTCCTTCGCGGTGGCGACCAGCCTGCTCGTCAATGAAACCTTCAGGCTGTTCGAGAGCACGACGCGGAGCAGCGGCCGTGCGCTCTCCACGCCGCGGGCGGTGAGCAGCGGGTCGTCGTTCAGGACCGTGTTCGTCCCGACGATGATCGCATCGCAGCGGGCCCGAAGTTCGTGCACGACCCGGTCCGAAGACTCGTTCGTGATCCGCACCGCCCGGCCCATCGTCCCCGCGACCTTGCCGTTGGCGGACTGCGCCCACTTCAGCGTGACGTACGGCCGGCGGTGGTTCACCGTCGCGAGGAACGGCGCGATCAACTGCTTCGCCGACGCTTCCAGCACCGGGCCGACAATTTCGATGCCGGCGGCGCGGAGCATCGCCAACCCCTTGCCGTTCACGTCGGGGTTCGGGTCCGGGCATCCGACTGCGACGCGAGCGATCTTCGCCTCAATGAGCCGCGGCGCGCACGGCGGTGTCTGCTTGTTCATGTGGCAGCAGGGTTCGAGCGTGACGTATGCCGTCGCGCCCGCCGGCGACTCGATGCACGCCGTCAGCGCGTTCGGCTCCGCGTGCGGGCCGCCGTACTGCGCGTGAAACCCTTCGCCGATGACCTGCCCGTTCTTCACGATGACGCACCCGACCATCGGGTTCGGCTCGACGCGCCCGCGGCCGTTCATCGCGAACCGGATCGCCCGGCGCATCGTCTGCTCGTCGAAATCGGGCGTGGTCGTCGACATCGCGATAAACCATCACGCGCGGGCGGATTCGTCGCTCTTTGTTGCCGGCGCCGGTTCGTCTGCAATGCGCGGCGCGAAGAAGAAGCTGTACACGATCATGAAGAACACGCCCACGCAAAGCAGGCAGTCGGCGACGTTGAAGATCCACGGGAAGATCTCCGCGCGCGTGCCAGGCCACGTCCATCCGGGCAGGGCGTGAATCATGTCGCGGACGTAACCGTAGTGGTAGCGGTCATA
>JBBSLV010000052.1:0-13434 GCA_038233535.1 Tepidisphaerales bacterium
GGTTTCGTGGCGGCCACAGGCGCGCAAAAGGACTTATGGCAATCTCCCGCGGACGAAGATTCTTTTGCGTCTTTTTTAGGGTTTTCGAGCGATTGCGATTTGGTCGTGCGCGATCGTAATCGGAAATGCGCACGACTCGGAGGGAGCAATAGGCGCGCTCCGGGAAGGGAGAGGCATGGACGGGCTCTATGACAACCGAAGACGGGGGATGCGCGGGGATGCGCGAGGATGCGCGATGCGGTCGGGGGCCCGCGGGCTTCCGCCGCGCGGCTGCAAGCTCGCGCACGGGTCGAGACGCCGTGCGCCGGCTCATAGCCGCAGGCGGGAGCCGCGGTCCGCTTGCGGGAATGTGGATTGGCGGAACGAAGCCAATCGAAGCCAACGAGAATTCAGCAAAAACTCTCCGCGTTGCGCAGAAATGAGGTTTTTATACTGGCGGCGCGATTCGCGGATGACGAAACGAAGCCAACGCGCGCGGATGCCGGGGGAAGGTCAACCGGTTGGAGGCGGGGTCGGGCAGGTTGGTCCGGCCCATCGGATGGCGGGGGGGAAAAACTCGGCGATGGTGGATTGAAGGGGACCCATCGACAACCGGCGGGGGTTCTGCTATGGTGCAATTGGTTGGTTCCGCCGACGAGAATCAGAGACGCGCGTCTGTTTTCACTTCGCTCGCCGCTATTCACGAGACGCTCCTACCTTTTTGGGCCGAAATGCCGGCCCCTTTTGCACGCGACCGAAAAAGTAAAACCACCCGGTCGCACGTGCCCCCACACTCGTTAGGAGTTTCTTATGGGCAAGAAGTTGTATGTTGGAAATCTGAGCTATGACGTCGATAGCTCGCAGCTCGAGCAGATGTTCACCGGTCACGGGACCGTGACCAGCGCGCAAATCATCACCGACCGGGACACCGGCCGGAGCAAGGGGTTCGGGTTCGTCGAGATGAGCAGCGACAGCGAAGCGCAGGCGGCCATCTCGGCGCTGAACGGTCAGGACAGCAATGGTCGCGCGCTGACTGTCAACGAAGCCAAGCCGCGTGAGAATCGCGCCGGCGGCGGCGGTGGGGGTGGCGGGGGCTACGGCGGTGGCGGCGGGGGTCGCAGCAGTGGCGGCGGCGGGGGTCGCAGCAGCGGTGGCGGCGGGGGCTACGGTGGCGGCGGCGGCGGCGGGGGCCGCGGCAACCGGTACTAAACCAACCGATCGGGCGAAGGCCGCAGACATGCGGCCTTCGCTCTTGCTCTGTCTTTGCTGAAAAATGGAGAACACGAATCGACACGAATTTGCACGAACCTCCACGAATAGAGCAATGAACATTGCTTCTGTTTTCATTCGTGTGCATTCGTGAAAATTCGTGTCGATTCGTGTTGCGCTTCCCGGGATGAGACGGCAGGCAGGCATTTCGCACAGCAGGTGTCTCTATGACGATCTACCGCCTCTACGCCGACAACGGCGACAACGCCGGCTTCTGGATCCAGCACCGCAAGTGGGGCGACGTCTGCGCGCAGGTGCAGAGCGTGGCCGGGCTGCGCCGGGGGAAGCTCCCCGGCGTCGCGCCGCTGCACGATCGTGCGCCGGCGAATTTCCACTGGTTCGACGTGCGCAGCGGCCGGCAGCTCGACGCCCCGCCCGTCATGCTCGAGCCGGAAGACAAGCATTACGCGTCGATCGCCATTCCGTTCTGGTCGCGGCGCAAGGAAGTCGTGGGGCGCGCGCGGGTGCCGGTGAGCTCGGGGGGGTCGAAGGCGTTTTAGCTATAGGTGGGGACTTCGCGTTGATGCCTGGGGGGCGAAGACCCGCCCTCTGAAGCGGGCTCGCCGGGGGCGCTAGGATGGCGCGGGCGTTTCCGGCCTGCCCGTTCGCCCGGCGAGGCTGGCGACCATGGTGATCAGTTCGGCAGGCTCGACGGGCTTGGCGACGTGCATCTGGAAGCCGGCGAGGATCGAGCGCATGCGGTCTTCGGCCCGCGCGTAGGCGGTCAGCGCGATGGCGGGGATGTTTCCGCCGCGATCGGGGCCGAGAGCGCGGACGCGGCGGATGAGGGAGTACCCGTCTTCGCCGGGCATCCCGATGTCGCTCACGAGCACGTCGAAACGATCGGACGCGAGCCGCTCGAGCGCTTCCCCGGCCGACTCCGCGGTCGTCACGATCGCCGCACAATCCTCAAGCAGCCTGCGGACGAGCAGCCGCGCGTCCGGCTCATCGTCAACAACCAGCACCTTCACCCCGCCGATGCGCACGCACTGGTCCGGGATCGTGACGGGCGCAGCGCCCACGGCCTGGGGGTGGCGTCGCTCGACGTCGCTTGCGTCGCTCGTCGCGGGCTCGGTGTGCAGCACGGTGAGCGGCAGCGCGACGGTGAACGTCGCGCCCTGGCCGGGGCCGGTGCTTCTCGCGCGGACGGTCCCGCCGTGCAGCTCGACGAGCTGCTTCACAATCGCCAGCCCCAGCCCGAGACCCCCGTGCTGGCGCGTGGTAGACGCGTCGGCCTGGCGGAAGCGGTCGAACACGTGGGCGAGGAATTCGGGTTTGATGCCTTCGCCGGAGTCGCTGACGGACAGCTCCAGGTGTGAGTTGATGCGCTCGAGCACGACCTGCACGCGCCCGCCGCGCGGGGTGAACTTGATCGCGTTGCTGAGCAGGTTCCACATCACCTGCTGCAACCGGTTGGGGTCGCCTGAGACGGGCGCCGCAAGCGAATCGAGCACCGCGTGCAGCCGGACGCCCTTGGCCTCGGCGCCGGGGCGGACGGTTTCGATCCCCGACCGCGCGACGGCCGCGAGGTCCACGCGCTGCACGTCCAGCCGCACCTTGCCGGAGATGATGCGGCTCATGTCGAGCAGGTCTTCGATGATCTGCGTCTGCGCCCGGGCGTTTCGCTCGATGGTCTCGAGCCCGTGGCGCAGATCCTCGGGGTCGCTGGCGCTCTCGCGGAGGATGGTGGCCCAGCCGAGGATGGCGTTGAGCGGCGTGCGCAGCTCGTGGCTGAGCGTGGCGAGGAACTCGTCCTTCATGCGGCTGGCGCGCTCGGCCTCGAACCGGCTGATGCGCTCGGCGGTGAGCAGCCGCTCGCGCTCGTGCTCGGCCTCCTTCTGCTCGGTCACGTCGATAAAGGTGCCCACGCAGCGGACGGCGCGGCGGGCGTCGCCCGCGTCGTCGTCGTCGTCGAATATGGTGCGCCCGCGTACGCGGATCCAGCGCGTCGCGCCGTCCGTGCCGACGATGCGCTGCTCGACCTCAAACCCGCCCGGCCCGTCCGGGCGGAACGACTCGGCCACACGCTCGATGACCCTTTTCCGGTCGGCGGGGTGAAAGTGGGTCTGCACCTTTTCAAACGTCAGCGGCTCGTCCGCGCCAAATCCGTAGATCGCGCGGCCGGAGTCGTTCACGGTGACGGCGTCGGTTTGGAGGTCGATCAGGAACGTGCCCATCTGGGCGATGGCGATCGCCAGGCGCAATCGCTCCTCGCTCTCGCGCAGGTCGCGCTCGAAACGTTTGGGGTCGGAGATGTCGCGGAGAAAGCCGACGAAGGTCGGCGGCTCTCCCTCGGGCAGTCGCATGATCGTCAACTCGACGGGAAACTCCGCGCCATCCTTGCGAATGGCGCTGATCTCAAACCGCCGGCCGATGACCGGGCCCTCCCCGGTTTGCAGATATCGCGCCAGCCCCGCGCGGTGGGGGTCGCGGAAGCGGGGGGGGATGATCAGCTGGGCCATCTCCCGCCCGATCACTTCGGCGCGCGTGTAGCCGAAGGTGCGTTGGGCGGCGGGGTTCCATTCGATCACCAGCCCGCGGTGGTCCATCGCGATGATGCAGTCCAGCGCGCCGGCGACGATGGCGGCGCTGCGGGCGGCGCTCCCCCGGGCCGCTTCATCGGCCAGCCGCTGGTCGTGGACGTCGGTGTTCGTCCCGAACCAGCGGACGATGTTCCCCGTCTCGTCGCGCACGGGCAGGGCGCGGCCCAGGTGCAGGCGGTAGGCGCCGTCGCGGCGGCGCAGGAGGTACTCGATCTCGTACGGCTTGCCCGTGCGCAGCGCCTCGGCCCACACTTCGCTCACGCGGCGCAGCCCATCCTCGGTATGGACGTGCCGCCAGCTCTCGAACCCCACCTCGCCTTTGGGCAGACCGGTGTACTCGTACCAGCGGCGGTTGAAGTAGTCGACGTGCCCGTCCGGGCGGGCGGCGAAGACGATCTGCGGCATGGCGTCAGCGAGTTGCCGGAACATGTCGCTGCCGGCATCGGAGGACGCAGGTTGGGGGGTGGTCATCTGCCCGCAATTCTAGAGCGTCGTGCGCGCCGTTGGGAAGGGCGCGCGTTGGGTCATCGAGGCTTTCGCCAAACGCAGAAGGGGCGAGCACGATTGCCCGCCCCTTCCGGAGAGATAGCAGAGATAGCGGACGCTACGGTCTACGCGTCGTCGCGCCCATTGCCGGGGGGGTTGAAGCTGCTGGCGACGGCGCGGGCGACGGGGCCGAAGGTTTTCTCCTGCGGCTTGCGGAACCCGCCGGCGTTGTTTCCGTTTCCGTTGGCGCCGTGCTGCTGGTGGCGGGCGACGGAGCGGAGCGACATGCCGGAGATCGAGCGCTCGAAGTCGCGCGTCTGCGCCCGGTTGAACACGACGCCGGCGAAGCGGGCGCCTATGCTCAGCAGGTGTTGAAGCGCCTTCTCAACGATCGGGCGCTGCTGCCCGCGCGAGACGGTGAGGATCACCGCGTCGCTGGCGGCGCACACCGGCGTCGCCTCGATGCTGCCGAGGATGGGGCCGGTGTCGATCAGCACGACTTCGAAGTGCTTCTTGGCTTCCGTGACGAGCCGGCGAAGCGCCGCGGGGGAGAACAGCCCCGCATGGTGCGCCTGGGCCGACCCGACAGGAAGCATCGCCAAATCCGCGATGTCGGTCTGGCGGATGTACTCGAGCAGCGAGCGGTTGGTCATGGCTTCGAGCACGCCTTCGGGCCCGCCCATGTCCAGCCGGGCGGTAAGCCCGGCGCCGACGAGGTCGCAGTCGATCAGCAGGGTGCGCGATCCGCTGGCCGCGAACGAGAGGGCCAGTGCTAGCGTGAGGCTCGTCTTGCCGTCGCCGGGGCTGGCGGAGGTGACGGAGTAGACCTGCTGGTCCTCCCCGCCGGAGTTGATCTGCAGCATCGTGCGGATCTGGTGGACGCAGTGCGCCGCGGTGGCGGCCTGGTCGGGGTCGGTGAGGCGGTCGGGGAGGTTGGGGAGGATGCCCAGCAGGGTGACGCCGGACATGTCCATCGACGCCTCTTCCGAGTAGCGGTAGCGGCTGTCGAGCATACCGATGAGGAGCATCAGCGCCAGCGGGAGGGCGCCCCCGCCGACGAACCCGACGAACGCCATCTGCTTGCGCTTGTCGGTTGCCGAGACGGGCGGGTCGCCGTCGCTGATGACCTTCAGCACGCCCGTCTGGGCCGCCTGGATCAGCTTCTCGTCGCGGTTTTGCTCCATCTTCTCGATGTCGGCCTTGTGGTTGGCGATCTCGTTGGTCAGCCGCTCGATCTCGCTTCGGACGCGGCCGACGGTCGTCACCTCGTCCCTGTACATCTCGTACTGCTTCTCGGTGGCGGCCACCGTCTCCTTCAGCCAGTTGACGTTCGTCTCCGTCAGCGCCATGGGCGGTTGGTTGGGTCCGAGGTTGATGGGCAGGCCGACCCAGTTTTTCTTGTAGATCTTCGCCATCGAGTTGATGAACGACTGGGTGGATTCGATCTCGTTGTCCAGCCGCTTCGACGCCGGGTGCTCGGGGCCGAGCTTGTTTTTCAGCTTTTCGAACTGGAGCTCGCGGAGCCGGCTGAGGTAGTTCGCCATGGTCGCGTCGGTGAGGGCGATATCCTCGGGCGTCAGCTTTTCCGCCTCAGCCATGCCGTCGTTTTTGCTGGCCACGGCCAGGTTGACCTTTTCGAGCGCGAGCTGGTATTCGAGCAGCGCTTTTTGCGTGTTGACCTGCTCGGTCTGCATGGCGTTGTGGCGGACGGACAAATCGCTCGACCCGAACGGCGCCGACAGATCGATGATCTGCTGCTGCATGTCGCGCATTCTGTTCGTGTCTTCGGTGATGCGGCCTTCCAGGTGGTTCAGATCCTCGCGGAGCTGCGATCCGTTCATGTCGCTGTAGAGCTTCGTGTATCCCTTGACGATCGCCCGGGCGCCGGTCTGGGCGACCTGGGGGTCGGGGTGGGTGAAGGAGATCTGGATGTTCTGCGTGCCGCGGATGGCGTTGGTGTCCATGGCGGCGCGGAACTTCATCGTGCCTTCGACATCCGGCGCCCAACCGACCTGCTTCCACTCGTCGCTGTTCATGGCGGCGGTGATCACGCGGTCGCTGGTGATGTTGTACGGCTGGGAGCGGAGGAAGGTGTCGTACTGCTGCATCACCTTGTCGGCGTTGGTGATGCCGCGGATGACGGGGTCGATGGAGACCATGGCGGTGCTGCGAACCTCCGCCCGCTGGCTGAACCAGCCGGCGACGGCGCCGATGGTCGCGCCGATCAGCGCGAGCGTGATGGCCAGCCCGTAGCGCCCGCGCATCATGCGGTGCAGCTTGGCGGCGGGCGAGGGCTGGGGAACGCCCATCATCCCGCCCCCCGCGGCGCCGAACACGTCGTCGGGGGTTGCGGGGAGGTTGGGCTGTGGGTTACGGACCTGCATGTCATGGCTCATCGGAGCCCTCCAGATGAAAGCGTGGTAATTACAGGTATTGTCGGCTCGATCAGCGTCCGAAATATGTCGTCCCGCTCGGCGCGGGACAAATCGGTGCTGGACAACCCTTGGAAAACAACTTGGAACTGTGCAGCGCCATAATAGCGCTGCTGATAATCCTCTGCGGCGTCGCGAACGGCGTCCATGTCGCGCCGGAGCGGCTCGTTTGTCGGCCCGCCGGGCACGACGAAGAAATTGTACACGGTCGTCCGATAAGTTTGACCCACCAACTTCTGTTCAAATCCATATTCCACGCCGGGGATGACCAACCCCCCGACGTTCCAGTCGCGCGGCTGGGCTGACTTTTGCTCCATGCCGTGCGAGCGATAGCAGCGGGGCGGGTAGTGCCCGAGCATGTCGCGGGAGTCGCGGCACTGAACAATGAGCAGGGTGGCCGCCCGCTCGTGCCGCCCGGTGCCGGCGACGGTGGGGAACTCGCGTTTTTGATTGTCCTCGTATGTTCGGCTGATCCATGCGTTGGGGCGCAGCAGCTTCTGCGCCGCCGTCGGGAGCGGCCGGTCCTTGCCCGTCCAGCGGCCTTGGGCCAGGGCATAGGGGATCTCGTCGATGGCCGACTTGGCGCTGGCGTGGTACGGCTCGACGTCCTGCGGCTTGACGTACGAGCGCTGCTCCAGCGCCAGCCCCGCCAGCAACGACGCCGCCATCACCGGCGGGGCGAGCAGGAAGGTCAGTTTTTTCGTTCGATTCGCCATACGTCCTCAAACGTTATCGGCCTCTTGCCCCCTCGCCCGGTACTCCGGGAGAGGGTTGGGGTGAGGGTGATTTCCAACGTCGAACGCTGCCAACAGTTCGAAATCACCCTCATCGCCGCCTTCTCCCGGCGTACCGGGGGAAGGGGTCGGACGCTCACGCGTACTGCGACGCCAGCGGGTATCGAGTCACCGGGAGCATCGCCCACCGCAGGAGCTTGATGATGCCCAGCAGCAGCAGGAACGCGATCAGCGGCATGATCCACCCGCTGTATTTGTGGAATAGGTCCGCCACCTCAAGAGGCTTGTTGCCGTAGAGCCAGATCGTCGGGACGGTGCGGATCACGTTGCAGACGATCGCCGCCAGCGGGCTGGCCAGCAGGACCGTCGCCCGCACGCTCTGCCGCAGGGGAAGCCCGAAACTGAACGCGTAGCTGACGAGGATCAGCGGGAACACCATCCGCATCCCATTGCACGCGTCGGCGATCGTGACAGGGACGCCATTGATGCTCAGAACGTTCCCGCTCACTTCCGTCTCGACGCCCAGGATTTCCAAACACGTTCGGGCGCTGTTGGCCGTCCAGTCCTGGAGGGGCTGGGCGATGTCCTGGCGGATGGTGCCCGGAACGGGAATCATGAAAATCAGCACCGCAAAGGCCGGGAAGAACCGGAACAAAACGTTCTTGCCGAGCACGGACAGCACGCACCCCAGCACGACGAGCACCGACCCCCCGTGCCACAGCGACTGATGCTGGTGGTGGAAGCCGTGGTGGGCGATGACCCAGCCCAGCGCGACGAGGACCGGCCCGAAGAGCGTGCCCGATGCCTTGCAGTGGCGGAAGCGCATCCGCCGCACCCACACCATCCATAAAGCGACGACGGGGACGATGAAGATGTGGCTGTATTCCTCATCATTGAACGCGATGAGGAACATGTCCTTCCACGCGTTGAGCGTCGCCAGCACCCCCAGCGCCGCCATCCCCATCGCGGCAACGGCGTGCCATGCGGTGAGGCGTTCGGTGTTGAGGGTCTTCGTGAACGTCACGTCTTCTCCAGTCCGGAACCAAAACAGGTGTCGAGCGGGGGGCGTCGGGGTGTCGGTGTCAAGGCAGCGCCTCTTCACTCCGATACCCCGACACTCCCCATCCCGACACGCTTCCTTAAGAGCCTGCACTGACAAACTGATCGACGACCGAGCGGTCCTTCCGGACCACGCCGCCGGGGCAAATGATCGAGCGGACGACGACGGCGCCGCCTTCGACGACCCCGCCTTTAAGCACCACCGTATCGTGCACGTGGGCCCGCGGGTCGACGGTTGCGCCTTCTTCCACCAGCGCGAACGCCGGACGCCAGTCCTCCGCCAGCGGGTCGGAGAGGGCGGGTTTGCCCTGGCGGCGGCGGTGATACTGGCGCAGCGCGCTGATGTAGTCCGTCAGGGTCCGCACGGCCAGCCCCGTCGGGCGCCGGCGGTGCATGACGGACACGCCGTAGCGCGCCGCGATGGCGGGCAGCGCCTGCTCCTTCATGTCCACGTACCCGGTCGTCGGGATCAACCGGAGCGTTTTGCAGCTCACCAGCATCACCCCGCTGGGCGTCCCGTCGTTATGGGACACCAGGCTGATGTCGCCGTGCTTGCGGTCCAGCGCCGTCGCGATCGCCGCCAGCGGGTCCATCAGGATTTGGGCGCCGTTGGCGACGAGGATCAGGTCTTCATCTGCGTAGTCAGCGGCGAGATCGCGGAGCACGCCCCCCGTGCCGCGGTAATCGGACAGGTCGCGCTCGACGCGGTACGTCCCATCGTACCGCGGGGCGGCGCTGGTCGGGAGCGGGGAGGTCTGGTTGACCATCATCCGCACGGGAAGCTGCTCAAGCCCCGCATGACGGGCCAGTTCCGCCGCGTGCGTGAGCCAGTGGTTGAAGATCGAGCCGGTGTCGTCGACGGGCAAATCGAGCAGTGACCTGCCGATCTGCGAGGACAGCTCCGTCGAGCGCACCGCGCCTCCGAGCAGCACCATCGCGCGCAGCCGGTGCAGCGAGCGCGAGTGCACGCCGGTGGCGCTGATGTGCGTCGCATGGCGGTGCTCGATCGGGCGCGGGGTGGAGTAGTCGGGGGCGATGAGCGGCTTTGAACGGCCCGCCGCCGGCGCGTGACCATTGCCATTCCCGTTCCCGTTGGCGGCCGGGTCGTAGGGGGCGGGACGCGGTTTGACTTTCCCCCGCGGCAGCAGGCGCGGCAACCCGTTCCACGCCGCCCGGCTCATCAGCGCCATCCCAAACGGGAGTCCGACCACGATGTACCGGTGAAACAGCCGGCGTGGCTCCTGGATGAGCCGGTGGAACCACTCGAGCCCCATGCGGCGCATCCACGCGGGGGCGCGCTTCACGTCCCCGGACAGGAAGCTGAAGCTCACGCCCACGCCCAGCCACCATGCATCGGGCAGCACCTTGCGGATGCGGTTGATCAGGTATTCCTGCTTCGGGGAACCCAGCGCCACGAAGACGATGTTCGGTTTTGCCTCGACGAGGGCGGCGATTACCGCGTTCATCGCGTCCTGGTTCTTTTCAAAACCGATGGGCGGGCAATGGATGCCGGCGACCTTGAGGTTCGGGTGGCGAGTGGTCAGGACGGTGGCGGCGGACTCGGCCGTGCCGGGGGCGCCGCCCAGCAGAAAAATCGAATGGTCGCGCGCTGCGGCGCCGGCGCTGAGACTGGAGATCAGGTCCGACCCGGCGATGCGCTCGGGGAGCGGCGTCCGCTGGATGCGGCTGGCCCACACGAGCGGCATCCCGTCGGCGACGACGATGCTCGCCTCGTCCAGCAGCGCGTTAAACGTCAGATCCCGAGCGCAGCGGCGCAAGTGGTCGAGGTTCGGGGTGACGAGCACTCCGCCGTTGCCACCGTCCAACTCGTCCAGGACGTGCTCGACGCAGCGGGTTTCGGTGATCGCGTTCAGCTCAATGCCGTGCAGCTTGATCGTCGGGAGCCCCGACGTGGAAATCGGGCGGCTTGGGGGGAGTTTACTGCGGCGCGCGGGGCGCGGGCGCGTGGCAACGGTCGCCGGGGCGGGCCCCGAACCGTCCAGCGCGTCGCTCGACTCCCACGCTAATTCCCCGTAGCGGCGATACATGTCCAAAATCGTCCCTCGCCCTCACACACATACAGACGCCGCCCATGCGGCGCACGGTCCATGCGATCTGTGTTTAATTCTTCACAGACCGGCAAAGCCGGCATGCTTACCCAATTCATCGTCCAGACTCCGGCAAAACAAAAAGCCGGAGCGCCCGGTTTGCTCAACCGAGGCCTGAATCACGGCAGGAAACAACGTCTGGAAGCGCTGCTGACCCACTGAGAGACACGTCAATATCCCTACTGTTTCAAGGGAAATCAATCGAGTGGGATCACCGTTGCGGATTGTAAAACCCCCGATCTTTCGGGGTAACGCCGATTTTTTATACAAGACATGGCGGGATCGAGAGAGGGGAGATGTATTCGTATCTATTGCTGAGGCAGCGAGATAGGCTCGCCGGTCGGCGCACTCGCCGGCATTCCGAGGGAAGCTGGGGGGGAATTTTCCGTCGCCTTCCACTGTCCAGCCTGCTTCTGATTGAGAAAATGGGTAGCTTTTGCCTTGCCCTTTAATAAACACGCCCACTGGTAAGAGCGCAGGAATTGCCGGAATCTTGTGTCCCCGTAGCGGGACTGATTGGTCCACCAGCTTCGGACATACCCCCACCCCATCGCCAGCCCCCCGACGACCATCGGCGGGCGCGTCATGCGGAACAGCACGCTGGCCAACATGTACGTCGGACCCGTGCCCATGAACCACTGTCCGACACCGTGTCGCACCCGTCCCGTCCACCAGTTCTTATGGCTCGTGCCCATCGGGCGCAGGTGCGTGAAGCGAATATCCGGATCATCCCAGCTCACCGCGATCCACCCGAGCATCCGGCAGCGGTGGCAGTCGATGCCGTCCCACATCAGCATCCGCACGAACCCCCCGATCTGCGCAAAGCACGCCGTCCGATAAAACTTGATCATCCCCACGGAGTTCTCGTCGCCGCACATCTCGCTGACGAGCTTGCCGTGCAGGTTCATGTACGGCTTGCCGCTGCACGTCCCGATGCGCGGATTGGCTTCCATGCGCTCCATCAGCGCTTCGAAGTAGCGGGGCGGGAGGTCCAGATCGAGGTCGAACTTGCAGACGTAATCGAAGTCGTCGGGATTGATCGTGGCGTACCCCTCGTCGAACGCCTCGATCACGCCCCCGCCCAATTTGCGGTCCCCGCGGTCGGCCCGGCGGACGATCCTGATGAACGGCGCTTTGGCCGCGTACTCAGCGAGGATCTGCGGTGTTTCGTCCTTCGATCCGTCGTCGACGATCACCCACAGCGCGGGCTTCACCGTCTGCGCGAGAACCGCATCGAGCGTCACGCGCGCGTACTTCGCCTCGTCCCGGCAGGGGGTGATCAGGCAGTATCGACGTCCACTCACCGTCATGGCAACACCTTGTCCGTTGTCGCGCCGGCGAACAGTTCCGCGAGCTTCGCGGCCTCGCGGACGGCGCTGTGATTCTCCGCGACGATCTGCGCGCCCGCCCGGCCCATCTGCCAGAGGCGGCTCACCGGCATCGTCAGCGCTTCGCGCATCGCGTCGACCAGCTCTTCGATCGCGCTGGCGGGTACAAGCCACCCGCTCACGCCGTGGCGGACAAGTTCCGGGACGCCGGCGATCTGCGTCGCGATCACCGGACGCTCCAGCGCCAGCGCTTCCATGAACACCACGGGCAACCCTTCGGCGAAGCTCGGCATGACCATCGCGCGCGAGTTTTGGATCTCCCGGCGGACTGCGTCGTTGTCGCGCCAGCCGAGAAGCTTCACGTGGTCGTGCAGGTTGTGCCGCGCGATCAGCGATTCGATCGGCCCGCGCATCGGGCCGTCCCCGATCAGTGCGATCTCGAACTGCAACCCTTCGGCCGCGAGTTTCGCCGCCGCTTCGACGAGCGCGAGCTGCCCCTTCGCCTGCCCGAGTCGCCCGACACACACCAGCCGCGGCGTCTGCGGCGGCGGCGTCTTCGCGGCTTTCAGGAAGGAGTCGTCGATTCCGCAGTGAACGATCTTAATCTTTGCCCAGTGTTCGTGATCGACCCACCGCTGCGCCTGGCTTCGGCCGAAGTGGCTGATGACGACGGCAAACGCACAGCGGGCGATCTTTTCGCCGATCGACAGTGACATCGGCCGGTCCCATTCGTCGGGACCGTGCGCCGTGAAGCTGTAGCCGGGACCGCCCAGTTCGTGCGTCAGCATGGCGACGGTTGTGGAGTTCGTGCCGAAGTGGGCGTGTACGTGCTTCAGTCCGGCCTCCTCCAGCCACCGCCGAAGGACGCAACTCTCCATGACGTAAATCAGGTGCTTGCCCAGCCCCGCGTCGCTGCGCCAACCGGCGCGGCACGCAAGTGCGACCGTGCGAAACAGCGCCGCCGGCCGCGCCAACAGCGTGCGCAGCGTCGCGCCGAGCAACCCGGAAAACCCCTCGTGCAGGATGACGCGCGTCCTGGCCCGTTCTTCGCCGTCGCGCGGATCAACGAGCTGCTGGTCCCACTGACGCACGGTGAATCGCTGCACGGTCACGCCGAGCGATTCCAGCGCCGCGATTTCCCGGCGGATGAACGTGTGGCTCGGCTGCGGGTACTGGTTGACGAGATAAGCGATGGTCAGCCCCGCGGGAATCTGAGCGCGCAGCGGCTCGTCTTCGGGAAGTGAAACGTCGGAGATCGTCACGGAATGTGAATCCTGAACCGTCAACGTGCTCCTGCTGCGCTGGCTCGCGTCGCGCCCTTGTACTCGATTAACCCGCTGCGCCGGCCGACCCATTGTCCGTAATGATATCTCGCCTGCCCGATCGCCTGCGGGACTTTGCCGAGGGCGACGAAGATTCCATGCAGCCGCGCGTCGGCCGGTGCGCGACCAGTGCGCTGCTCGTGGCGCGCCACGCGCCACGCGAGCAGCGGGTAC
>JBBSLV010000053.1:0-13276 GCA_038233535.1 Tepidisphaerales bacterium
AAAACGGATTGCGTCCCCGTTTTTATTCCGATGGCCGGGATGAGTCAACGTAGCTGGCAATATCCTCTTCAGCTTCGGGGCCGAACCCGCCGCTCCAATGGAGAAAGTCCCGCCGGATTACATCGCGCTGAGTTCGAGTCATGAGGATTCTCCGAAGTTGCGCTATCTTCTCACAAAGCGTCTTTGCTCCCAAAATCGGTACGACGAATGGCGGACACTTTCACGAAGGCCGAGCGCTCCCGCATTATGGCCGCCGTTGGCAGCAAGGACACCGCCCCCGAGTGGATCGTGCGCCGCGCGGCCCACGCGCTTGGTTATCGCTATCGCCTTCATGTGCGCACGCTGCCGGGCACGCCCGACCTGGTCTTTGCCTCCCGCCGCAAGGTGATCAACGTCAGCGGCTGCTTCTGGCACATGCATGGCTGCGGGCGCTGCCGGATTCCGGCGGCGCGCCGCGACTATTGGGTGGCGAAACTGGAGCGCAACCGCCGGCGCGACCGTCGGACTCGGCGGGCGCTGCGGCGGCTCGGTTGGGACGTGTTGACGATCTGGGAGTGCCAGACGCGTGATCGGGTCAGGCTGCGACTGCGGCTGTCAAACTATCTGAAAGCATAGCGAAAAGGGGTGATGCTCGACGGTGCGCGGCCGCGGGGGTGTAGAGCGTTTTTCCGTATTCAGGTAGCGGCGACGCCTGCGTCGCGGTCGACGCGTAGCGTCGAATCGTCGGATACATGGGGAAGCGCGTGTGGCCTCACACTCCACGGTCGACCGCAAAAAATTGGAACCATGCGCAGGTGGGCGGTCGCGGCGCGGCGACGCCGCGAAACAGAATCTGCTTCTCGCGTGGTGTGTCACCGGGACTTCTTCAGCGCGTCAACTTCGTCCTGCAACTTCCGCACCTGCGCCACCAGGTCCGGCAACCGGCGCAGGGCGGCCTGTTCGCGGAGGCTTGGGCGGTGGGGGAGGGCGGGGAGGCCGCTGACGATCATCTTCCGATCCACGTCCTCGGCCACGCCCGCACAGGCGGCGACCATGCTGCCGTCGCCCAGCGTGATGTGGTCGCGCAGCGCGCTCTGGCCTCCCAAAATCACACCCGCGCCGAGCGTGACCGATCCGGCCAGCCCCGCCTGACCGACGATGATGCAGTGCGGGCCGATGACGACGTTGTGTCCGACCTGCACGAGGTTGTCGATCTTCGTGCCGCGCCCGACGCGGGTGGTGCTGAACTTCGCGCGGTCGATGCAGACGCACGAGCCGATCTCGACGTCGTCTTCGATCACCACCCGCCCGATCTGCGGCACCTTCGCGTGGCGCGCGCCGTCCCAGCGATACCCGAAACCGTCCGTGCCGATCACGGAACCCGCGTGAATGATCACGCGGCTGCCGAGGCTCACGCGCTCGCGTAAAACGACGTTGGGGAACAATTCGCAGCCGTCGCCGATGCTGACGCTTGCACCGACGTACACGCCGGGGTGCAGGACGACGTTTCGGCCGATGCGCGAGTCGTCGCCGACGAAGACGTTCGGGCCGATGCGCGACCCTTCGCCGACGCTGGCGCTGGGCGCGACGAACGCGCTGTCGTGACGCCCGACGGGCGGGCGCGGGACGGGCGGGGCGAAGCGCTCGAGGAGCCTGGCGACGGCCAGGTCCGCGTCGTCGACGACGAACACCGGCGGGGTTGTCGCCCCGGCCGCCCCCATCGCGTCGCGCGGGAGCTTGACGCGCTTCTGCACGATGACGGCGCCGGCCTGGGTGGTGGCGAACTGTTTGAGGTACGTGTCGCTGCCGAGGAACGAGAGGTCGCCCGGCCCGGCCTCGGTGAGCGTCGCCATGCCGGTGACGGACCGATCACCGTGCCCGGCGGGCGCCGGGACATGCAGCAGCGCGGCGATTTCGGCAAGGGTGAGGGAGGGCATTGTGGGTAGAGAAGCCGGAAGCGGGAAAGAAGAAGCCAGGAGCCAGGAGCCAGAAGCCAGGAGCCAGAGAAAACGGGGAAGAGCAAGCCCGTCTCCATTCGCCATTCGCCCTTTGCTGGCTTCTGGCTACTGGCTTCTGGCTTCTTCCTCGGTTACTTGCTCCCCGCGTTATACCGCTCGTCGAGCTTGGCGATCACATCGGCCGTCAGGTCGAGCGAAGCGTTCTGGTACAGCACCTCGCGCTGGCCCATGGCCTGCACCAGATCCTGGACCGACATGCGGTCGATATTGAACGGCGGCTGCTCGGAGATGACCAGGTCGATGTTGCGCTCCTTGGCCAACTCGGCGATCGTCGCCGTGATCTTGTCGAAGAGCATTTTCATCTGCACCTTCTCGTTCCGCGACGTGATCCCCTGATTAAACTCCAGCCAGGCCTTGTGTTCGCTGGCGGCCTGCATGTACGCGCGGCTGGCCTCTTCGTACTGCGGGGCGTCGGGCTTGATCAACTCGAGCTGGCCGCGGAGATCCTGAACCTTTTGCTGGCGGCTGCGGCTCTGCGTGTCGAGGTCGCCGAGATCCTGCTTGAACTTCGCCTGAACGTCACGCATTTCCTTCATGCCCAGGAAGATTCTCGACGCGCTGGCCGTGGCGATCTTGAGCGGCGGGGACTGGCCCTGGCCCTGCTGCGCCTGGCCCTGCTGCGCCTGGCCCTGCTGCGCCTGGGCCGGCGCGCGGGACGCCATCGAGATGAGGGATGCGGCCGCGATCAGCAGCGACAACAGGGCAAGGTGCTTGGCGTTCATATCGTTTTCTCCCTTTCGTGGTTTTGTTTGCGAGCGCATTGCGGCGCGATTTTACAGCTTGATCTTATGGCGCAATCTTACGGCGAGACGCCGAACGAGAAACTGATGACCTGCGTGTCGTCCTCGTCGTCCTTGTTGAGCGGGAAGGCGAAGTCGACGGCGATGGGCGCGGGCCCGAGGAACGGGACGATCAGCCGGAACCCCGCGCCGATGCTGGTACGGACTGTATTGATCTCGAACTCTTCTTCAACCGTCCCGGCGTCAACAAACACGACGCCGCGAAGCGTATCGCCCGCCAGCGGAAAACCGAGCTCGAGGCTGCCCGAGACGGAGAAGTCGCCGCCGACGGGGTCTTCGGCGAGGCCGCTTCGGGGGCTGATCCCGCGGAAGCGGAAGCCGCGGACGCTCCCGATGCCGCCGGCGTAGAACCGCTCGAAAAACGGCGCACGGTTATACAGATAGCCGGCGTCGAGGTGCACGCCAAGGATCGTCTTGCGCTCGAGCAGGTCTTCAGACAGCGTATGGTATCCGTTGAAGCTGGCTGTGATCTTCTGGAACTGAAATTCCCCGCCCAGGGCGCCAAATGATTCCCAACCGATTTGCGAGGACGTGCCCTGTGCCGGCACGAGGCCGCGGTTGGTCGTGTCGCGGCGTAAGCTCAGGCCGACGCTCGTGAGCGTCTGATGTCCTTCTGCGTCGAGGATCTCCGGTGCGCGGATGGGCGGGTCTTCGATGTCGTGGATCTTGACGTCCTCCCCCCGGAGCGAGAGCTGCGCGGAGTAGACGTAGTTGAATCGCTTACCGAACGCGAGGCGACCGCCGGCGCGGGTTTCGTCGAAATCGCGGCGGTCGCGATCGCGGTAGTAGGCCTCGCCGCTGAAGCTGTACGGCATATCGAACAGGTACGGCTCGTAGAACCGCACGCTGGCGTTGGTGTTCTCCGTGCCGGGCTCGAGCGTCATGCGGAACGTCTGCCCCGCGCCGATGAACGCGCGATCGGACAGGACGTCGCCCAGGGTGTCCGGCCAGTCGGTGATGTCGAAGTTGCGCTGCTCGTAGGTGATGTTCGCGCCCACGCCGCCGTTGCTGTTGACGCCCGCGCCGATGCTGAACGTCGCCGTCCGCGCCTCGTTCACTTCCACGAGCAGGTCGCGGACGTCGGGGTCGTTGCCGATCGGCGTCATGGTGACGCCCGTGAAGTACGGCGTCGCCCGCAGCCGCTCGGTCGCGTCCTGGAGCGCGCCCGAATCGTACAACTGCCCCGGCGAGACGCGCATCTCGCGCAGGATGACCTTGTCCTGCGTGCGCGAGTTGCCCTTCACGAGGATCCGCCCCAGCCGGAACGGCCGGCCCTCGGAAATATCGTACACCAGGTCCACGGTGCCCGGCTCGCGGCTGTACACCTCGTTGGCCTGCACGCGCAGGTAATCCGGCTCCACCGGCTGCCCAGGTGGCTGATAGATGAACCCGAACGGGCTGTACGCCCGCACGATCTCCCGGATGTCGCGCTGCTGCGCCGACTTCTCGAACGGCTGGCCCTCGAGCAGCTTCATCCGCTCGCGCAGGTCGGCTTCGGACACGCTTTGGTTGCCCTTGAAAGACACCTTCCCGACCTTGTAGCGCACGCCTTCATCGATGACGAAGTCGACCTGCAACTCGGTCTTGTCCGGCGACCAGATCAGCTTGCGCCCGACGCGCACGTCGAAAAATCCCTTGTCCTGGTAGTAGTTGCGGATCAAGGCGACGTCGTCGTCGATGGTGTCGGGGTCGAACGTGCCGGGGCGGAAGATGAACACCCAGTACTTCGTCTGCGCAATGCCCTTGAGCCGATCGCTCGAAATGGATTTGTTGCCGACGAAGTTGACCTTTCGCACGCGGACGTTGGGGCCTTCGACGATGTTGAAAACGACCAACCCCTCCCGCATCAGCAGATCCTGGTCGACCGTGACGTGGGCAAACGGAAAGTTGCGGTCGCGGTAAAACTCCTCAATCGCCCGGCGGGCCATGCTGATGCGGAAGGCGTCGATCGACTGCCCGACCTTGAGGTCCACGACCTGGCGCACGGCGGCCGTCTCGACCTCGGTGTTGCCGACGTAGCGGATGTCGCGCACCTGCCGCTGCTCGGTGAGCTGGAACACGACGACGACGCCTGTGGCGGTCGGCTCGACCTTGGCCTCGACGTTGGAGAAGCTGCGCAGCTCCTGGAAGATGCGCTGGTAGTCCTCGGCGACGGTCTCCGGGTCGAACGGCTCGCCCACGCGCGTGCGGATGACGTTGCGGATGACGGCGTTGGAGACCTGGGTGTTGCCGGCGATGCGGATGTCCTCAACCGTCCGCCCGCGCAGCTCGGCAAACGGCGCCGCGGTGCGTGCGGCGGGGGTGTCGATGGGCTGGGTGAGGGGGTTCGCCGGACCGGTCGTCTGCGCCGCAACGGGCGCGGCGCAATGCAGCAGGACGAACGTCACGAACATCAGCGGCAACGAGCTCAGGCGGCGCGAGCGTCGATGGGGATTCTTCCGGAAATCCTTCACTGTCACGCGCCTGGTTCGGTGGAAAAGAATCCGTCCTTTTGCCAGCGCGGCGCCGCGGCCACGCGAGGGGTGGGGAAAGTGTAGCGGTCACCGATTTGATGTCAAAACAGCGCGGCGATGCGAGAACTGCTCGCCCTCTCACCGCTTGCGCGGCGTGAACAGATTCAGCGTCACGATTTGACGGTCGGCGGATGCTCCATCCGCTCCATCCGATCAAGCGCCGCATTCAACTCCGCCTGAAGGAGCTTGAGATCTTTCGACGGAAGGCTTTTCCGTGGTCGCAGCGCTCGCACCGCGCGTCGCGCGTCACGTAATTGCCGCGCCGTCACGCGAAACGATTGCTCCTGAAGAATGTTCAACGCGTGACATTGAACTTCGTAGTTGCCATGCAGCACTAGTTTGAGCAGCTCCCTGAAATGCTTCGAGCAGTTAAACAGCTGCAGTGTGCGAACCTCCGCCCCGCGGTGATGCACATTCGCCGGTTTTTTGATCGAGTGCCACAGCGCTGACACAACGTCTTCCACGATCTCTCGAAGCTCGATGGCAGCGCCAAGCCGCTCCCTGGGCAGGGGCGATCGCAGGCTGCCGATCAAGGAGTCGCCGGTTGTCCGCGTGTCGGGTCTGGGGGGAGGCTTCTGCATATCACCTGGCTGTCCTGGAATGCCTTCAGGCCGCGGCTCCGCCTTGGTCGGCCAACGCAATGCTCGAAACCGCGCTGAATGTGCTGAACAGCCGGAGTCGACCGGCGATGACGTAGAAATCAGCGGATTCGCCTCCGCTGGCGGCTGGATCGAAGGCGATGTTCTCCGGGTGCTCGATTAGCGCCCGGTCGCCGCTCTCGAGGACGAGGACGAACTTGCGAAAGGGGACAGCGCGAAGCAATCGATGTATTTCGGCTCGAACTGCGTCCACACGCGGCAAGGAACCTCCTGGTGAGATACCTGGAAAGTATACCCTCACCGGGACGGGAGAGCACTTCTCAGCCGGTGTCAGTCGCCACAATGATCACCCGCGAGCGCTCTGCGAGCTTTACGGCGGGATCGAGGGGTCGGACCAAGCCGTTTTCCACCACACCGGCGACAGCAACCGGGCGGCGGTGAGTGAGGAGGGCCTCGACCGGTTGCCGAGCGGCGCCGGGTGGAAGATCGGGAACCGGCAACGGCGGCTCGGCCGCGATCTGTTCGTCGCGCGATCGACTGGCAGCACTACGATGATCCGGCAGTGGGGTGGGCATGAGCGGCTTCATCAGTACGCGGTGATCACGAAGATCACCTGTTCAACTAACTCATCGAGCAAATCGAACCGATTGTCTTCGCGATCGTAGCGCCAGATCACCCAGATTCTGCGGCCCGAAGGAACCTCCGCGAACATCCGAAACGAGCCGTCGCGCCGCTCCTGCAACCTGAAAACACGATCGAACGCGGCTTCAACTTCGGCTGGCGAAAGTGCGTGCGCGGCAAGCTTCTGAACGTTCCAGTCGATCCATTTGAATCGCCTCACGCTACCATCAGCGTAACGGTTCAACTTCTCCCAAGCAATTGTTGTTACGCGATATGCGCCTTCTTCTTCCGCCCGCTCAGGTAGCTCTCCATGATGCAGTTCGCCAGTTCCCCGCTGCTCGTATAAAAGGCGACGCCCTTTGTCAGCTTGGTGAGCTGATCGACGAAGCCGACCCATTCCATGCCCCAGTAGTCCTCAATCAGCGCGAACGTGCTGATGCGGCAGCCTTCGCGCACGGCCAGGACGGCTTCCTTCAGCGTCGCCACGGTGCTGCGCGGGTCGGGGGGATACAGCAGAAGCACGTTGCCGCCCTCGACGTGGGCGGTCGGCTGGCCGTCGGTGATGATGAACAGTTGCTTGTTCTCGCTCGTGCGCTTGCGGAGGATGCGCCTGGCGAGCTGCAACCCCATGTGCAGGTTGGTGAAGTGCTGCGGGGCACGGTCGAGCTGGTCGATCGGCACCTTCATCCGCACCTGGTAGTCGTAGATCGTCACCGGCTTGGGCATTGACAGCGGGAGCATCACCTCGGGGATCTTCGTCGCGCCGGAGTAGAAGCCGACGAAATCGATCGAATCCTGCGGGAACTTCGAGCGCACCAGCGCCTGCATCGCCATCGCCACCTTCTTGGCGGCGAGGAATCGGCCGTAGCGCATCATCGAGCCGGACATGTCGAGCAACACGACGGTCGAGCAGCTGGTCATGCCTTCGTGCAGGTGAAGCTCGAAGTCGCGCTCGGTGAAACGAATAGTTGCCAGTTGGGAGTTGCCAGTTGCCAGTGGATCCGGCTGCTTTCCTGGCAACTGGCAACCAGCAACTGGCAACTTTGTCTGCGGGAGACCATGACGCGTGAGGGCGTTGTGGATCGTCGTGTGCAGGTCCAGCTCGGAGACGGGGTCGCCGTATTGATACGGCTTCGTGCCGTCGATGCGTTCGCCGCCGGCGCCGGGGGTGACTTTTTCGTGGCCTTCGCGGTTGCCCTGGCGCAGGTGGGAGAAGACTTCCATCAGCGCGCGGCGCTGCATTTTGTTGATCGCGCGCGGAGTGAGCTTCAGCTTGCCCTTGCCGTCCTTGTCGAGCATCCCATCCTTGATCATCTGATCGAGGAGGTCGGACTGCGCCTCGTTTTTCGGATCCTTCATCATCTGCTCGATGGCCTTCAGCGCGTTCTCGCCGTGCTGGAGGATGAACTCCATGAGCTGATCGAAGGAGAAGAGCTTGTCGTGACTGGGGAATTCCTCGCCGTCGAACTCGCCGTAGAAGTATTTCATGCCGCCCGGATTGTAGCCCCGGCCGTGGCACGGGCATCCTGCCCGTGTTCTTTTTTATCATTGATTTCGCAGACACGGGCTGGAAGCCCGTACCACGGATCAGTATTCGACCGCCCGGCGGGGGATGGCCGAGCCGTTGAGGGCGACCGTGTTCGCGCCAACAGCGACGACGACGTTGACCGACACGCTCTTGCCGTTGGAGAAGAACTCCGCCGTCTGGACGTTCGACGCCAGCTTGTAGGTCGTCGGCTCGGGCAGCGTGTCGAGCGTGAGGGTGAGCCGCCGGTTGACCGCATCGTGCTTGTAGGTGTGTTTTTCCCCGCTGGCGGTGATCAGTTCGAGCGTGTCGTCGCCGTAGAGCGTGCCGCTGCGGCACTTGCGCAGCTCGCTGGAGATGCGCGTGACGCTGACGCGTGCGGCCTGGGTGGCGCGGAAGAACTCGTCGTTGATCTCGACGGCCCGCGCGCTGGCGACGTATGCGCCGCTGACGGCCGTCAGGAGCGTGGCGCTGATCGCGAGACTGATCAGCACCTCGACGAGGCTCAGGCCGCGCCGCCGTGGCACGGGCATCTTGCCCGTGGTGACTTTGTTCATTCTCACGGGTGAATGGGAAGACACGGGCCCGAAGCCCGTGCCCTGGAAAGGATTCGCGTGGCTCATGGCAGTAGCTCCTCGTACGACTCGGGCTCGGGGTCGTACGCCTGGGCGAAGGTCATGAAGAGCTTCGGCAGGTTGTTGGCGCCCGTGCCGTTGAATTTGATCGTCTTTCCGTCGAACACGGCCGAGTTCGGGGCTTCGTTCATGACGACGAGCGTGCCGTGGTCGATGATGATGTCGGCCGGATTGCCGTCCGTGGAGACTGAGCCGACGACGACGTTTCCCTTGAGCGTGCCCTTGGCATTGCCCGTCATAGACAGGTGCATGGTCGGCCCGAGGATGGCCACGCCGCTGGCGGCGCGGATGGCGTCGAATTCGGCGGAACTGGGCAGCGGGCCGGTCGTCATGTTGCCGCTGATCGACAGCTGGTTTTGCGACGTGTCGCCCTCGCCTTCGAAGACGATGAACCCGTTGAGATTGAGGTTGCCGTTGATCGTCACGGTGTTCGGGGACTCGATGTAGAGGATGCCCTGGATGGTCGCGCCGCCGTTGAAGGTCGGGTTGGTCCCCGCCGGCACGCGGACGTTCTTGATCGTCGTGTGCGATGCCGCCCCCGTGCTGGTGGAGGTGGTAAACGCGCGATAGGCCTCGGTATCGAAGTACGGGAACTCAGGCGGCGTATCAACCCTGCTCGTCTGTTCATCGATCACCGTCTGACTCGTTTCACCCGCAACGGAGCCGCCGGTGACGAGAACGCTGGCATCCTCCATGATGGTCAGTTTGCCGCCGATCGACCCGCCGGTGACCAGGATGGACGGGTTGGTCGACATCGCGGACATTAGCGTCGCCTGCAGGGCGTTGTCCGGGTCGAGGCTGGTGATGGCGTTCTTCTTCACCACGATCTGGCCCTTGGACGCGACAGCATAGTCGAAAATCGATGATTCTTTGGGCACGCGCGTGAAGTCCATCTGAATCGCCCGCGCGACAGTCATCGAGCCGTACCGCCCGACGACCTTCAGCACGACCTTGCCCTGCTCCGGCCAGTCGGTGATCGTCGCGCGGAATCCGGCATCGCCGGCAGCGTCGAGCTTGATATACGCATTGGGCTCGGCGGGGATGCTGATGACGCTGCCCGAGGCGGCAACGGTCAACCCGGACATGTTGGGGGTGTTCTCCAGCCGGTTCTTCAGGTCGTACGCCAGTTCCGCCGTCACGTTGCTGCCCGTGCTGGTGGGCGGGATGGAGACGCGCGCCAATTGGTAGCGCATGAAGTCCAGACCGGACTCCGATGCGATGAACGCGTGCGACACCCGCTCGTCGTTGTGCGACACCTGCACCGCCGTCGTCGTCGCCGCGTAGAAGCCCAGCGCGAGCGTCGAGAACAACATCAGGTACAGCATCGCCAGCACCGCCGTCGCGCCGCGCCGCCGCGGCGCGGGTCTGCTGCGTTGGAGGCGAAGGTTGCTGATGGCAGGCTTCATGATCAATCTCCTGGAGAAGTTGCCAGTTGTCAGTTGCCAGTTACCAGTAGGAGATGCCGCTGCCTTTCACTGGCAACGAACAACGAACAACTTTTCCTACGGGGGCCCCGCGAACGAAAACCATGTCAGGTCGCACACCTCGCGGCCACTTCGGCTGATTGTCGCCGTCACGCGGACGGCGTCGGGCGTGTCGTCGGCCAGGGCGGTTGTCAACAGGTTCGGGTCGACCGACTCCACCTTCACAACCTGCGTCCAGCCCGACATGTCCGACAGCACCACCTCGCGGCTATCGACGGGCGGGCTGTACGACGCATTGTGCATTCCCGGCAACTCGTCAAACGTTTTTTGCAGCGCCAGCTCGCGGATGTTCTTGGCCAGGTTGATGCCCGTCGTCATTTCGGCGCCGCGGACGTTGGAGACGGTGCCCGTCGCCAGCAGCTCGACCAGCGCAAGCACGCCAACGCCGATGATCACGGTCGTGATCGACACTTCGATCAGCGTGAACCCGCGGCGGGCCGGGGCACGGGGGCAGCGGCGGGGAGATTGTTCGTGAGAGTACGACATCTTCCCTGTGACATCGGATTCAATGGGCGGGAAGTCAAACTGCGGAAGCTGATAGGCAAGAATCCGCGGGGCAGTGAGGGGGGATATGCCGGTGTGGGGGGGTGTCGGAGGGTCAGAGTAGGAAAAAGCCTGATGCGTCTTTCTCCGACACCCCGACACCCCGACACTCCGACCCACCCCCATCCCGACACTTCTTCCACCCAGTTATCCCACCAGGCTGCTGAGCTTGAAGATCGGAAGGATGATCGACATCGCGATGAAGCCGACGAGGGCGCCCATGATCACGATCATCAGCGGCTCGATCATCGACGTCACGCCCTTGATGACCGCGCGCAGCTCGGCGGCGTAGAACGTCGACACCTCGTCGAGCACTTCCCCGAGCTTGCCCGACTCTTCGCCGGCGCTGATCATCTGCACGACCGAGCGGGGGAGCAGCGTGTTCTTGTTCAGTGGCGCGCTGATCTTCTTGCCCTGCTTCACCGCGCTGTACACGGCGCGCCACATCCGCTTGTACAGCAGGTTGCCGCTGATGTCGGCGGTGATGCTGATCGTGTCGAGCATGGGCACGCCGGCGTTGATCAGCTGCCCCATCGTGTGCAGCGAGCGGCTGATGTACAGCGCGCGGAACAGCTTCTTGAACAGTGGAACGCTGAGCTTGACCTTGTCCCACCAGAGCCGGCCCCAATCCGTGCGGAGCATCAGGACAAAGCCCCAGATGCCCGCGACGAGTGCAAAGAGGATCACGTACCAGTAATTGACCATGAAGTCCGACAACGCCAACAGGAACTTCGTCGGCGCGGGCAAAGCGGCTTCCTTGCCCTTGAAGATCACCATGAACCGCGGCAACACGAACGTGAGCAGGAAGACCGTCGTGCTGATGGCCATTGTCCCGATGATGCCGGGGTAGATCATCGCGCCGCGGACCATGCTCATGGTCTCAATCTGCTGCGCGAGATAGGCGGCGATTTTGTCGAGCATCTTGGAGAAGCCGCCGGACAGCTCCGATGCCTTGACCATGTTGATGTACAGCGGGCTGAAGATCTTCGGATAGCGCATCAGGGCGTCGGAGAACTGCTTGCCGCTCTCGACGTCGCGCTTCATCTGCGTGAGCATCTCCTTGAACTTCACGTTCTCGACCTGGTCGGCGATGCCCTCGATGGCGGCGCGGATGCTGATGCCGGCGCGGATCATGACCGCCAGCTGGCTGGTGAAGACCTGCACGTCCTTGGCGCCGGGGCCGAAGGAGAGGTTGATGCTGAATGCCTTGCCCTTTTTCGCGCCCCCGTCGGCGGGAGCGAGCGAGAGAATGTACTCCCCGCGCGAGCGCAGCTGCTCCGACGCCGCCCCGAGGTTGGCGGCATTGAGCACGCCCGCCGTCACCTTGCCGGCGGCGGTTTTGGATTCGTAGCGATAAGTGGGCATTCTCGGTCAGCAGGCAGCAGGCAGCAGGCAGTAGGCAGAAAAGACGAGCCGCGAACAGGTCTTCTCGGCCTACTGCCTGCTGCCTGCTGCCTACTCCTCCTAAGCGGCCAGCGACCTCTCGAGTTTCTCCGGATGCGCCGCCTGGGCGACCGCGTCCTCGCGGCTGATGTAGCCGTTCACGTACAACTGCTTGATGCTCGAATCGAGCGTCTGCATGCCCAGCGCGCGGCTGGTCTCGATGATGTTCGGGATTTCGAAGATGCGATTCTCGCGCACGCAGTTGCGCACGGCGGGCGTGCACAACATGATCTCCACGCCGGGGATCATGCCCGGCTGGTCGATCCGGCTGAACAGCGTCTGGCTGATCACCGCCTGGAGCGTGTTGGCCAGCATCGAGCGGATCTGGTTCTGCTCGGCGGCGGGGTAGACGTCGATGATGCGCTCGATCGTCTGCGGCGCGTTGACCGTGTGCAGCGTGCTGAAGACCAGGTGACCCGTCTCCGCCGCCGTGATGGCGGCGCTGACGGTTTCCAGGTCGCGCATTTCACCGACGAGGATCGTGTCGGGGTCCTGACGCAGCACGTGGCGCAATCCGCTGGCGAAGCTCGGGACGTCGGTGCCCACCTCGCGCTGCTCGATCGAGCACTTGTTGCTCACGAACGCGTATTCGATCGGATCTTCCAGCGTGATGATGTGGCCCTGCTCGCGCTTGTTGATCATGTCGATCATGCCCGCCAGTGTCGTGCTCTTGCCCGAGCCGGTGCCGCCCGTGACGAGGATCAGCCCGCGGGGGAGGTGGGTCAGCTTGCCGACGATCTCGGGCATGAACAACGCTTCGAGCGGGCGCACCTTGTCGTTGATGGTGCGGAACGCCAGCGCGATGCTCTTGCGCTGATAATGCGCATTCACGCGGAACCGGCCGACGCCGGGGATTTCATACGAAAAGTCCGCGTCGCGCAGCTCCTCAAACGCCGCCCAGCGTTTGTCGTCGAGCATCTCCTTGAGCAGCCGCACCGATCCCTCGGGCGTCACGATGGGGAAGTCGCTCGGTTGCACGATCGTATGAATGCGGTACAGCGGCGGCGACCCCACGTTAATGTGCACGTCGGAGGCCTTGGCCGTCACCGCGTTGCGAAGGATGTCGTTCAGCATGCTCATAATCGTCAGTAGGCAGTAGGCAGCGGGCAGTAGGCA
>JBBSLV010000054.1:0-13103 GCA_038233535.1 Tepidisphaerales bacterium
AGGAATCGGCCGACGGCGAGCTTCGGCGGGCCGAGCGCGAGGAATTGTTCTTTCTCCACCGCTATGGCCGTCAGCTTGAGGATTGGGCGCGCGCCGAGGTCGCCAAGAGCCGGCGAAAGAGCATCAAACTGCCCGCCGGCATGGTCGGATTCCGCACCGAGCCGCCGAAGCTCGACGTGATCGATGAGGCGAAGCTCGTGGCGTGGTGCCGAACGACGCTGCCGACGGCGCTCCGCATCGAAACCCACGTTCTGAAACAGCATGTGAAGGATCACGTCGTCATCACCGGCGAGTGCCCCGACGGCACGGCGATCTCCGGCGGAGGCCAGCGATTCTACGTCAGGTGAAGCGCATCAATCAGCCCAGAGATCGCGCCAGACGGAACATCTCTGCCGATGCGGAGATGCTTAAAGGAGTTAGCCATGGACTTGCGGAAATGTCACATCAAGAACGCGCGCACGGGCAATCTCCGACCGCTGTTGCGGAAGGCTTCGTTGCCGATCTCCATCGCCGTTCGACCCATGACGAATCAGGAAGCTCGTCAGTTTGAAGCGGCCGTTGACCTTTTGCTGGCGGAAACTGTTCGTCAGCATCTCGGCCGCATGAGGGAAAAACATGAAACAACCATCTCTTGAAGGCAAGCGCTACATCGCGCTCGCCCGCTGCTCCACTGCGGGGCAGGCCGACACGTCCATCCCAGATCAGCTTACGCTCATCACCGCCTTCGCCAATGAACATCGCATGCTCCACGTCGCAGACGTGACGCTCGACGGCGTCTCGGGCTCGGTTCCTGGCGCCCGCAAAGACATCGACCAGATCATCCGCCGCAAGAAAACCTTAAACGACTTCGATGTGCTCCTGGTGCAGGACACCACCCGCTTCACCCGCGGTGGCATCGCCCACGGCAATAAGCTGGAGTGGGAACTGAACGCGGCTGGCATTCAGGTCGTGTTCGTGATGGACAACATCGTGGAGGGCGACTTCGCCGGGCTGCATAAGTCGGTGCTATACCTTAGCGGTAAGCAGCACGCAAAAAGCATTTCGATGGCCACCAGCCGTGGGAGCATGTCCTCGCTCCTGGCCGATCGGTCCGCGCACTGCCGACTTCCGCCTTACGGCATCGATCGCCTGTACGTCAGCGCGGATGGCACACAATCACACATCCTCCGCAATCTCCCTGACGGCACCCAGATCAAGCTCGACCCAAAGTCCAGGGCCGTCATCGGCCGATTCGCTCGCAACGCGGGTCGAGGCACGCGCCAGCATTACATCAAACAGAAGGATGAGCGGATTGTGCTGGTTCCGGGCGCTCCCGAGGCGGTCGCGGCGCTCAATTTGATCTTCCGAAAATACCACCTCGAAGGCTGGGGCTACCCTCGTATCGCACAAGAACTCAACGCCCAAGGCGTGCCCGCTGCGCGCGGAAACCAATGGGCGATGACGACGGTGAGTCAGATCCTCCACAACCCGACGTACCTGGGCATCGGCATCGCCAACCGAAGCAGCGCGGGCATCTACACCGTTCGTGCTCCGAATCAGCCGCTTCCCTCCCACGTGGACGAACGCGCGCTGGCCGCAAGTAACGCACCGCCCCGCAAGCTGCGGCCGCGCTCGGACTGGTTCGAGCGGCAGGAAAAGGCGCTGGAGACGCTGCTGGAACCCGACGTGCGCGCCGTCGCCATGGCAAAGCTGGATGCTCTTTTCGACAAACTCGCCCACGTTCCGCAACCGCGGCCCGCCAAGGACCGCCACGTCGAGAGCGATTACATCCTCAAGGGCATCCTGACCAGCAAACAGGGCGCGCATCCGATGACCGGGCGCAAGACGGGCCGTCGCGGGAAGCGCGTCCGCTACTACGCGGTCAGCCGCGGCGCGACGGTACCGGTGCGCGGCAGCATTCTCAAACGGCTGGTTCCCGCCGAGCCGATCGAGCAGGCGGTCATATCCGCTTTGCGCAACGTGCTGCTGGCGAAGGCCGAGCTGCGCCAGACGATCGAGCGGATGGTGCGCGAGCAGACCAGCGTGGCGCGGCTGGACGATGCCGACGTAGCGAAGCTGCGGAAGCAACGCGAGGCGGTCGCCGCCAAACTCTCGTTCGTGATCGACGAACTGGACGAGATCGGCCGCGACGTGGCCAGGGGGAAGATCGGTCAGCTACAGGCGCAGCTCCGCGCGTTGGACGAGCAGATCAGCAGCGCCAAGAGAAGCGTTGGCGCCAGCGATGCCGATGCCGGAGCCATCATCACGGCCGTGCTGGATCAGTTTGACGACCTCGCGCACGCTATCCACGAACTCTCACCCACGGCAATGCGCCGGGTCATCCAACTGTTCGTCGCGCGGCTCGAAGTCGATCTGGAAACGCGAGCAATCGAGCTTGAGCTGCGCCTGCACCCGTGGGCCCTCGCCAGCGGCGACGCGATCCGCACGGCGTGTGCCTCGGCTACTGACCTGCATGCAGGAGAGCAACCGAGGCACACCGCGTTGGGCATCGTTCTGGCGCTGCTTGATTGCGAGCGGCTCAAACAGGGCCGGCGCAGCTGCTACGGATGTACCCGCCGCCGGGCGGCGTGATTCGACAGCGCGCGGCCAATTGGCCTCCACAACCACATCCGTTCGAGAAAACTGTCTATCGCCTCAAGGCATTCGCACGCTTGCGACGGCGGGACGACGTCACCGCAGCGTGTGCGGTCAACCACAGTTCCACCGAAGCAGCCCGCGCGAGGCGGCGTATCGCGCCCTATCGACTACAGATCCTGAACCTCCATCGCGACTTCCTCGGAATGAGCGCCGCTTCGCGGCTCGCCGCCCTGGATACGCCTGCTGATCTGAGCGAGAATGACCGCATGTGGCAGCGTTCGGCCATCCCCATCATCGATATCTTCGCCGGGCCCGGAGGGTTGGGCGAGGGCTTCAGCTCCTTCACCAACGGCCGTGGGAAACAGCCGTTCACGATTGCGTTGTCGATCGAGAAAGACCCCATCGCTCACCAGACGTTGAAGCTCCGCAGTTTCTTCCGCCAGTTCCCACCAGGCGAAGCACCCGACGCGTACTATCAACGGCTCGAGCGCCGGATCAGCACGGCCGAGCTCTTCGACCTGTTCCCGCAGCAATCCACCGCCGCCGATGAGGAAGCATGGCATGCAACGCTCGGCGACGATCGCGAAGCCCCGCTCTCCGAGTTGCGCCGCCGCGTCCGCGGGGCGCTCAATCGCTTCCCTGGAGGTGAAGACCGCTGGGTGCTGATCGGCGGGCCTCCGTGCCAGGCGTATTCGCTAATCGGCCGGGCGAGCAATCGACGCGACGGCTACAACCCGGAGGAAGACCGCCGTCATCATCTGCATCAGGAATACGTCAAGATCATCGTCGACCGATGGCCCGTCGCCTTCGTGATCGAGAACGTGCAGCGGCGTGGAGTGGCATGAATCGCGCCTATTACTCTGACAGCATCGCCGCATTTTTAGACGCCGAGCCGAACGCAATCCTTGGCCAGCTCGTGCGACTTGCGAGCGGCGATGGCGCGAGCATCGAAACGACGCAGACCGACGCGTGGCTCGAACAGGCGTCGATCCTCCAAGCGGCGCTTGCTCCCTATCGCGACAACGGCTCGCTCTACTTTGAGTTTTCGATCCCGCGCCTCGGCAAGCGGATTGACGTTCTCGCGCTGATTGGCGCAGTGATCTTCGTCCTTGAGTTCAAGGTCGGAGAAGAGGACTTCACGGCGTCCGCGCTCGATCAGGTTTGCGACTATGCGCTCGACCTGAAGAATTTCCACGAGACTAGCCACGCCGCGCCCATCGCACCGATCGTCATTCCCACGCGCGCCGAAAGCGCCAATACCTCCATCGAGTATTGCGCGCACGGCGACAATGTCATGCTCCCCATCAGGGCGACGGTCGAATCGTTAGGAGAAGTTATCCGGCGCGTGCTGGAATTCGCCGAGGGTCCGCTCATCGAACGAACGACCTGGGAGCGCGGCCGTTATCGTCCGACACCGACAATCATCGAGGCGGCGATGGCGCTCTACGGTGGCCACAAGGTGGAGGAGATCTCTAAGAGGGACGCGGGGGCGGAGAATCTCGCGGTCACGTCGAACACCGTTGACGAGATCATCAAGGCGTCGAAAGCCAAGTCGTGGAAGTCGATTTGCTTCGTGACCGGCGTGCCGGGGGCGGGGAAGACTCTCGTCGGTCTGGATATCGCCACGAAGCACTTCGACAAGGACTCAGAACTTTACAGCGTCTACCTGTCCGGCAACGCTCCACTCGTGGCCGTGCTTCGAGAGGCCCTCGCCGGCGACAGACGCCGCAGGGAAGCGGAGAAGGGGAACCGGATCAGGATCGGCGAAGCCCGCAGTCAGGTAAACGCGTTCATTCAGAACGTGCATCACTTCCGCAACGAGTACGTGCGGGACGCAAGCCCGCCGATCGAGCACGTTGCCATCTTTGATGAGGCACAGCGGGCCTGGGACCTGAGACAAACCGCAAAGTTCATGAAGCAGCGGGGCAGGGCGGACTTTGCCATGTCCGAGCCTGAATTTCTGATCTCGTGTCTCGACCGCCACCCGGATTGGGCCGTCGTCGTCTGTCTCGTCGGCGGCGGCCAGGAGATCAACACCGGCGAGGCTGGCATCAGCGAATGGCTTGACGCGCTATCGCGATCCTTCCCGCAGTGGCGTCTGTACATCTCATCCCGTCTGACCGACTCCGAGTACGGGGCCGGTGAACTGGTGGAGCGATGCCGGTCCCTGCCGACCGTCACGATTCAGGACGAGCTACACCTTAATGTGTCCATGCGCTCATTCCGCGCCGAGAACGTGTCCCTGCTGGTCAAGCAGTTGCTCGATCTTGACGAGGCAGCCGCGGCGCGAACGCTCAACGAGTTGCGCGACAGATATCCGATTTTCATTACCCGCAATCTTGCCGAGGCCAAGCGGTGGCTGCGGGAGAAAGCGCGCGGCAACGAACGATACGGGTTGGTCGCCTCATCGTACGCTTATCGCCTCAAGCCCCACGCCATCGACGTTCGCCTGCAGGTCGATCCGGTCCAGTGGTTCTTGTACGGCAAAGAGGACGTGCGTTCGTCGTACTACCTCGAAGACGCTGCGACGGAATATCGCGTGCAGGGGTTGGAACTCGATTGGGCATGCGTCACGTGGGATGCCGATTTCCGGCGCGTTCGCGACGGCTGGGGCCACTGGAAGTTCGTCGGCGACCGCTGGAACCGCGTCCATAAGCCCGAACGGCAGATGTACCTCAAGAACGCGTATCGCGTGCTGCTCACGCGAGCGCGGCAGGGGATGGTGATCGTCGTGCCCAAGGGAGAGACAGCCGACCACACGCGCAAGCGAGAGTATTACGACTCCACCTACGACTACCTGCGCTCTATCGGATTCGCGACGATTTAAGTAGAGGCAGGGCGGTTCCACACGGAACCGGCGTGCGTGGCCGCCGCGGATGCCCGGCGGCTCACCGATGCGCTCGATGTTGTCGGCTGCGCGCTCGATCGTTCCGTGCGCGCGCTCGATGTGTCTCGCAGCGCGCTCGATCGTTGTGACTACGCGCTCGATGGTCCTCGTCGCGCGCTCGAGCGTTCTCCGCTACTCGCTCGATCATCCTGACCGCGCGCTCGATGGTTTCGCCAGCGCGCTCGATCTTCCGGCGCGGACGATCGAGCGCGCGACGTGTTTCCAAGCGTGGGGGGTTCGTTTTCACGCGGAAAAACGCGACTTGCTCAATTTTGCACGAAAATGCCGTCATGTTCTAAACCCGCATCGTTGTTCGCTCGATCTCATGGGTGTGCCTTGATGGCAGTGAGCCGACGAGAGTTGCGAAGACAGGTGTCTTCGCCCGCCGGCTGGTCATCGGGGCAACTTTTGGTCGCACGGCGCTCGCCCTGCGGCGAAGGGAACTCCGATGGGTAAGAGCTTCTACTATGGTACGGACGCGCAGCTTTACACCGGCTCGCAGACGTTTTCCGATTTGATCAACGCGGCGGCCACCACCTACGGCCTGACGGTCGCGCAGGCCGCTTCTTATCAGACCCTCAACGATAGTTTTGCGGCTTCTTATATGCTCTCGCAGGCACCGGAAACGCGCACGAAGGGCACGATTCAGGCGCGCAACGACGCGAAGGTCTTGCTGAAACAGAAAGCGGCGGAACTGGCGAAGATTGTCGAAGCCACCCCCACGGTTACGAATCAGCAGAAGATCGATCTGGGCTTGAGCGTTCGCGCGACGCCGACGATCAAGCCCCCGCCGGGCACGGCGAGCAACTTCAAGGTGACGTTGCAGGGCGATGGGTCCGTGCAGGCGACCTGGCGGGCGAACAACCCGACCGGGCTGACGGGCACGATGTACCAGATCTGGCGGCGCATCGGCAGCGCAAGTGAGTTCAGCTACCTGTGCGCGACGGGCGAAAAGAAGTTCATCGACTCGACCATCCCCGCAGGCACGTCGCAGGTGACGTACCAGCTCCAGGGCGTGCGCACGACCGCGGCCGGCGGGTGGGCGCAGTTCAACGTCAACTTCGGCGTCGCTGGCGGCAGCGGCGCGATGATGGCGTCGGTCGTCGAAACGAAGGTCGAGCCGAAGCTGGCGGCGTAAGCCCATGAAAACGGCACGACTCGATTACATCCCGAAGAATCCCGCGCGGCGCCGGCGGCGACAGGTTGTGTCGTCGCCGACGCCCGCCCCCCCCGTGGCGCTGACACTCGTCGCGGTGGAGTTTGATCCGTCGGTTTCGGTGACGCTGACCTTCGACCGGGACATCGACATCGCGTCGTTGGTCGCGGCGGACGTGAGCGTCGACGACGGGCCGGAGTCGATCCTGTACCGCGGTGTCGGCTTGGGGACGCTGCTCACGCCGACGACGGTCGTGATCGCGCTGGTGGAAGTCGGCGGGCAAAGCGCGCTGCTCGTCACGCTGACGGCCGGCGCGGAGAGCGGGATCGTGGCCGTGGACGATGGCGGAACGTGGGCGGGGACGAGCGAACTGGAGTTACCGTTTCCGTGAACGAGCTTGTCATTCCAGTTTCCGCGGTTGCCCTACCGTCGCTGCCGCAGCCGCGCGCCGCGGTGTCAATCCGCGAGGCGATGGTCAGCGACGTCGCGTTTATCGACCGGCTTCAGAAGCTCCACAGTGATCGCGTCGGGTTCATGCGGGAATCGTGGATCGAAGCGCGGATCAAGGCGCAACAGGTGCTGGTCGCCGAGGCAGCGGGCGGGACGCCCGGGACACAGGTCGGATACGTCATGGCGACGGATCGGTACTTCAAGCGCGATGACGTCGGCATCATTTATCAGCTCAATGTCGCGCCCGTGAGTCAGCGGAAGCTCATCGGGGCGACGCTGCTCAAAGCAGTCTTCGACCACGCGGCTTACGGGTGTCGGCTCTTCTGTTGCTGGTGCGCGCAGGACATAGAGGCGAACCGGTTTTGGGAGTCGATGGGGTTCGTGCCCCTTGCGTTTCGGGCCGGGTCGGAGAAGAAATCGCGGGTACACATCTTCTGGCAGAAGCGAATCCGCGCCGGCGACATGCAGACGCCGTGGTGGTTCCCGGCGAAGACGGACGGCGGATTGATGCGCGAGGACCGGCTCGTCTTCCCTATCCCGCCGGGGAAGCATTGGACCGACGAGATGCCGCGGATCCTGCCGAGCGAGGCGACGCAACCTGCGCTCGATGATCAGCGCGGAGGTAATCAATCGCGCCGGTCGAAGGCCGGCTACCCGTCCACCGCCGGCCCCGTCAAGCACGGCCCCCGCCAGTACGGTCCGCCCCCGCTGGCGCTGCCCGTGGCGGAGGCGGTTGTCGAGAAGCTCAAACGCGAGAAGAAGCCGAAGAAGAAGGCCGATCCCACGTTGGTCGCCGCCGCGCGCGAGCTACGGGATCTGTGGTTGGAGCGGGTGAATGCTGATCCCGCGATGCTCACCTCGCAGCCCAAATACGAAATCAGCCGGCTCGTCGCGCCACTACAGCCAAGCGATATTCCACTCCTGCCTAATCAACTCGCGGCCTAGCCGCCACATCGCCCGCATCAGCAGATCGCGTCTCAAAAGATCGCCCACACTCCATCGGGACTCTCGTCAACGCCGCGACTTCCGAGCTTGATGTCGGATTTTCCGGTCACGCCGTCGTGGTACATGAAGTTGACGAAGTTGTTCTCCTCGCCGGGCTTGTACGGCGCAGCGTAATCGCCAATGAGCCCCTTGGTGCCGAAATCCTCGAACACCAGATAGTCGCATGGCTCGCCGTGAGCAGGCCTGTCGGGTGCTCCGACGTCCGGCTGCTGCAGGTGGTGCATCAACTCGCCGAACCACCGCTCATGGATGTGATTCGTCTTGGCAGTACAAGTACCCAAGGCAAGTCGCACGCGAACCGGTCCCGAACCGCTACGAGCGTCGAGAACGTTCTGCACGCCTTCGCGAATGATCGCGGTGGCGAGGTCGCGGATTGAGCTACCGCTGAACGCTTCCGAAGAAGAGGACTGGTCGATGTCGCCGTAACCGTCGTGTTTCTGAAAGTGCCAACTGCCCATTCATTTCACCCCATTTGAGAGGACGTGCGATTATCGCGAGTTCAACCGACCCCAGCAATTCGCGACCGATTCCGCAAGTTCGTCTGGTTTCGGAATAGAGTATCCACTACGGCCGTGCTGCTGGACGAAGCCCTCATGACGCAGCCACGCAAGACACACGTACGCCTGGTACTCGGGAACTTCCGCACCGCCGTTCCCTGTGTCCCGCAGCGGTAGCACCTTGTCCATAACAAACCGCTGCCCCTTTGAGCCGACCTCGAGAAGTGCGATGACCAGTGCGGTGAGAACCTTTTGCGGCGACTTGTGCTCGTATTCGCCGCGCTTAGACTTCGACCAAGCGACCTTAACGAGCACTTCGCCTTCCTTGAAGAAGTGCGGATATGCACGCCTTTTTGTGACATTTGCCGCTGGCGTGGTGGAGGCAGTACGAGCCGGGATGGGCGCGGGAATCTTTACATCCGCGCCTTGGGGCAACCGGGTGTTCGAAAGCTCATCGGCCAAGCTTCGAAGTTGCCGCCCAATGTCGATGAAGGCCGAAGCCTCATCCCATTCACGTTCTTGCCCCGCCTCGGATACGAGCAATGCGACGGCGGTTTCCGCCGCCGCGATCGCTTCCGCTGCCCGCTCTTGCCTTCGCATATCGATCATTCTATTGATACGCTATGGGTAAAACAAGAGAAATTCAGGGTCCGTCCTACAGGGTTCCAATTCCGACGCAAATGAATGTGCTGCTGTGAGCGCGACGAAGGGAAACCACTCAATTCGCCTTCGGGCCCCAAGCAGCCGCGCGATAAGCGAGCACGAACGAAAACCCCAACGCCAGACGTGTTTGATGAACTGAAGCAGCGCGGCGAAGAAGAATTTGGTTTTTGGCTTCGCTCGTTTGAGCTTGTGACACTCAAGGCGATTGTGAAGCAGAATGGGTTCGATCCTGGGAAAAAACTCCGTGCGATGGACTGAGCCAGACAAGTATGTCGCATTGATCCGTGACCAGACTTCCGCGCGTCTGCGACGCGGTTCGGCATTCTTGCCTCCGCGCGACAATCCGTCGCCGGAAAATACTTGACTCCTTGGGGCACGAAGAGGTAGGAGGGAGCGACGGAAGTTACCTCATGAGTGGTACTTACAGCAGGTTTCACTGTCCGCTGAACTTGTCCGCCGGGTTCGGTTTAGGGGCGGAAACTCACGCGGTTCCGCTATTTTTACCTATTTTAACAACGCGGTCCTGCCCGCGACATAAACCCTTTTAGGAGCGTGCTCTATGTCTCCCTCCCTCTCCGCTGTCCGAAACAACAAGCCCTTCAATCAAGGTATTGAAGGGCTTTCTCATTGCCATGCCGAGAGTTGCGCCGTTCAGCACCAAGTTCAAACAGACCAAATCCAGAATCCGCCGCTTTTCCGGGTAATCGGCCTTAACCCATTTGCGATGAAGGTCTTTCGAAAGTTCAAGCTCGCGCAGCGCCTAGTCCGCTTTCTCGGCCTGCTGGCGATCGGTTGATTCGAGTTGAAGTGTCAGCGCCGCGATGCGGTCGCGTAGCTCCGTGTTCTTCGCACTGACGGTTGCTCATCGATGCTGCCCGAGAGATGAAGGTTGAGCAGCCATTCCTGCTGCCGCCGAACCTCGTCCAGTTGCCGCTCGATGTCCCGCGCGCGGGCGCGGCTCTGTTCGTGATCGTGCGTCGCGCGTGCCCGCAACGCAGACCGGAACCAGTTGCGGATCGGCTCGGGCTGTTCGAGCTTCGTCAGGAACTCTACGACCTGTCGGTTGGCCGCACGTGATGAGTTCACCGGCGTACGTCAGTTCGTGGGCCTTTTAGACTTTCTCGCCCAGCAGCAGAGCCTGTGAAGTGTTAGCTTGGACGTCTCGCCCGGTTTCCCCGCGATTCGTCTGACAGTGGCCTACTCCAGCGACTCGCCCTTGAAGACACGCCGAGGAAGTGGTTGTCGGCGGAGGCGGTCGCGGCCACGGGCGCACAGGCGGCGGGGCGGTCAAGTGTTTGGGCGAAGGTTTCGAGCGGCTGGGACGTCAGCAGCGCTTTCTGAAATACGAGCGTATCGGCGCCGATCGGAATCAGCGCGACGCGCACGCCCGGCGGGCGAAGCCGGCCAGGCCGTCGGATAAATGGCCGAGGGCGCTCTTCCAGTTGGCGCCGCGGGCGCTCATGCGCAACCCCAGGTCGTGGCGCTCGACCGCTGCGCCCGCGCCGCGCAGCATCGTCGTGACACCCTCCATCACATGCGCATTATCCGCCGCGAGCAGGACATAGTCGAGCGACGTCGCGCTGGAAGCCGCCGCGGCACTGGTCGGGCGACGGCAACAGCGGTGTTGATGACAGGCCATGTCAGGATGATCGGCGGTCCGAGCGGCCCGCTTGATGACGGTGATGCGCATGCCCGCAGCCGCCGATCAGATATCGGACGTGCCGGCACCGCGAGGGCGTCTCACCGCCGCCGGCATCGTCCGTCGTCCGCGATCCGATCCGGGCTACGCCGGAACCTGGTCCTTCATGCTCCGCGACCAGTGGCGATGCTGGGCGATCGCCTGCGTGAACTGATCGGCGAAGTCGTCCATGTGCGCCGCGCTGCCGACGCCGATCGCGCCCTTCACCTTGGAGGAAACGGCGCCGGGGTTGCCGGCGTTGCGCAGGGTGACGACGCCGTGCGCGCTGCTGACCTTGCCCGTGCCATTCGCGGACGGGAGGGAGACGCCGGGCAACTCGGCGGACGCAAGCAAATCGACGCCCTCGCTCGCGGCGGCGATGGGCTTGCAGTGGCGGAACGCTTCGTTGATGAAGTGGATCGCGTCGCCCTGGTTTTGGAGCGTCGTGATGCTGTCGCGCCCGCCGGGGACGTAGACACCGTCGAACATGATCGAGCCGGTGGTGACGAACATCTTGTCGACCTCGATCTCCGTTGCGTCGTCGCCGGTGATCATCCCGCCGAACTTGGAGACGGTCATGGACGTGACGCCCTGCTTCTTCAGTGCGTCGCGGACGCTCGTCAGCTCGGCGGCGGCGAAACCGTCGGCGGCGAGGATGGCGATCTTGCGCGTCTTCGGTGACTTGCCGGTGCGTTCCATGCTGAGGGCGGGCGACGATCGCCCGTGGTTCTGCGTCTCCGGCTGCGTCGGCTCCGGCACGCCGATGCCCCGCGCGACCCGACGGGCCAGCTCGTGGTCGACGTGGTTGAACAGATCGACCATCCGCGCGCGGATCGCCTTCGTCTCCACCTTCCCCAGCTCGAAGTGGGCCGCCTCGACGATATGCTCCTTCTCCGCGTCGCTCATGCTGTTCCAGAAGAGCGTGGCCTGCGAGAAATGATCGGAGAAGGTTTCGCTGCGCCGGCGGACCTTGTGGCCGTCCATGCGCTCCATGAATGATCGGAACGCGTCTGGCGCGCCCGCGCCTTCCTTTGGGCGTCCATCGCCCAGCGAGTTAGGCTCGTAGTTGACGCGCCCCTTGCCGATTGTCCGGCGCATGAACCCCCCGCCTTGGTTGTTGTGCACCGGGGCGATCGATTTGTTGATCGGCAGCTCGTGGAAGTTCGCGCTGTGGAACCGGTTGAGCTGCGTATCGAGGTAAGAAAACAGCCGGCCCTGAAGCAGCGGATCGTTCGTGAAGTCGATGCCGGGCACGACGTGGCCGATGTGGAAGGCGACCTGCTCGGTCTCGGAGAAGAAGTTGTCGACATTGCGGTTGAGCGTCATTTTGCCGACGAGCCGGATAGGCACCTGCTCCTCGGGGATGATCTTCGTCGCATCGAGCAGGTCGAAGTCGAACTTGTGCTCGTCGGCCTCCTCGACGACCTGCAATCCCATCTCGAACTCCGGAAAATTCCCCTGCTCGATCCGCTCCCACAGGTCGCGGCGATTGAAGTCGGGGTCTTTGCCCGCCAGCTTCTGCGTCTCGTCCCACACGAGCGAGTGCGTGCCCAGCGCCGGCCGCCAGTGGAACTTCACGAACACGCCTTCGCCCTGGGCGTTGATCAACCGGAACGTGTGCACGCCGAAGCCGTCCATCATCGCGTAGCTGCGCGGGAGGGCGCGGTCGGAGAGCACCCACATGATCATGTGCATGATCTCCGGGGTGAGCGAGGCGAAGTCCCAGAACGTGTCGTGCGCCGCCGACGCCTGGGGCATCTCGTTGTCGGGCTGGGGCTTGAGGGCGTGGACCAGGTCCGGGAACTTCATGGCGTCCTGGATGAAGAAGATCGGCATGTTGTTGCCGACCAGGTCCCAGACGCCCTGGGAGGTGTAGAACTTGGTGGCGAAGCCTCGGACGTCGCGGACGGTGTCGGCCGATCCGCGCGAGCCGACGACCGTGCTGAAGCGCACGAACACCGGCGTCTTCACCGACGGGTCGGCGAACACCGCGGCCTGGGTCAGGTCCGTCAGCGATTCGTACGGCTGGAAGAACCCGTGCGCCCCGGAGCCGCGGGCGTGGACGACGCGCTCGGGGATGCTCTCGTGATCGAAGTGGGTCATCTTCTCGCGGAAGATGAAATCCTCCATCAGCGTCGGCCCGCGAACGCCGGCCTTGAGCGAGTTCTGGTTGTCGTCGATCGGGACGCC
>JBBSLV010000055.1:0-13038 GCA_038233535.1 Tepidisphaerales bacterium
CAGAAGGCGATCGACAGCCTGCTCAACTTCGACTGGCAGATCGCCGTCGGCGATTTGCGCTTCTCACCTGACGAGTTTGCGCGTCTTGCCGAGCGCCGCGTGTCGCTCGTGCGTCACGGCGGGCGATGGGTGCAGCTTGATCTCGAAGCCGCCGACCGCGCCGCCCAACTGCTGGAGAAGAAAAAGGCCGGCACCATGACGCTGGCCGAGGCGTTCCGCACCGCGTTCACCACCAGCGCCGCCGACGGCGTGCCCGTCATCGGGCTGCACGGCACGTCGTGGGTCGGGCAGCTCCTCGAGCAGGCCCCGACCGCGCGCGTCGAAACGCTCCGGCAGCCCGCGGGCTTCGAAGGCACCCTCCGCCCCTACCAGCTCCGCGGCCTCGACTGGCTCTCGTTCCTCGACCGCCTCGGCATCGGCGGGTGCCTCGCCGACGACATGGGGTTGGGCAAAACGATCCAGCTCATCGCCCTGATGCTGCACGAGCGCGAAGCGCCAAGGGAACTAAATAGCTCCCGTCCCTGTTTATCTCGTCCTTCTGACCCGTCTTTTTCGACAGAAGCCATTGACGATGGACGTGGATTAAATAGGGACGGGAGCTATTTATGTCCGCAGCGCATAGGCCCGACGCTGTTGTTCGCGCCCACCTCCGTCGTGGGCAACTGGACGAAAGAGCTGGCGCGCTTCGCCAAGCCCCTGCGCGTGCTCGTGCACCACGGGCCGGAGCGGCTGCGCGGTGAGGCGTTCGTGGAGACCGCCAGCGCGCACGATGTCGTCATTACGAGCTACGCGCTGGCGCACCGCGATGTGGAAGACCTTCGCCGGGTCGCGTGGCATCGGCTCGCGCTGGATGAAGCGCAGAAGATCAAGAACCCCTACGCCGCGTCCACTCTCGCGATTCGCTCGCTCGCCGCCCCGCACCGCGTGGCGCTGACGGGCACGCCGATCGAGAACCGGCTCTCCGAGCTGTGGTCGATCATGGACGTGCTCAACCCCGGGCTGCTCGGCACGGCCGCCGAGTTCCGCGACCGGTTCGCCATGCCGATCGAAAAGCTCGTCGACCAGGACCGCGCGGGGCAGTTGCGGAAGCTCATCCAGCCGTTCGTCCTGCGGCGCACGAAGAGCGATCCGCTGATCGCCGGCGATTTACCGGAAAAGATGGAGATGAAGGTTTACTGCAACCTCACGCCGGAGCAGGCGGCGATGTATCAGCAGATCACCAGCCAGATGCTCGGGCAGGTCGACGCCGCCGACGGCATCCGTCGCCGCGCGCTTGTGCTGGCGGCGCTGACGCGCCTGAAGCAGGTGTGCGACCACCCCGGGCTGCTCACGGACAAGGACGCCAGCGTCGACGGCCGCAGCGGCAAGACCGAGCGGCTCGTCGAGATGCTCGAAGAAGTCATCGAAGAAGGCGATAGCGCGCTGGTGTTCACCCAGTTCCGCGAGATGGGCCACCTGCTCGAACAGGTTCTCGAGCGGCGGCTGCGGACGAAGGTTCCGTTTCTGCACGGGGGCACGCCCGCGAAAATGCGCGATCAGATGATCGACAACTTCCAGAAGCCCGGCGAAGGGTCGAAAATCTTCCTGCTGTCGCTCCGCGCGGGCGGGCTGGGGCTGAACCTGACGAACGCGAACCACGTGTTCCACTTCGACCGCTGGTGGAACCCGGCCGTCGAATCCCAGGCGACGGACCGCGCGCATCGCATCGGTCAGACCCGCAAAGTGCAGGTGCACAAGTTCGTGTGCATCGGGACGGTCGAGGAGCGCATCGATCAACTGCTGACGGAAAAGGTCGCGCTGGCTGATCGCATCGTCGGCAGCGGCGACGAGTGGCTGACGAATCTCTCGACCGACGACCTGCGCAAGACGCTCGAACTCTCAGCAAGCGCGGTGGCGGAGTATTAGGATTGGGCAGCAACGCCTTCCCGGCGGTCCAGAGCGCCAGCGCCGGGCCGCGCCGTTCGCCCAGCGGCGCGGCCCGGCGCTGACGCTCTGGACCGCCGTGGGGGACGCATCAAGAGTAATCTTATGACGACCGAATATTTGCCCTCCGATCGCGATTCGTTCTTCCGCGCCGGTCCTGACATCGACGCGCTGGAGCCCCCCTCCCTTGACGTGCCGCCTGCGCTCCAGCGGCTGGGCGCGGCCCCTTTTCCCAAGGGGAAATTCCCGTTTCTTGGCTTTCTCGCCACGGTGTATGAACATGTCGCCGCCCACGCGCAGGGGCGCGTGAAGTAACCACGCCATCCCGTTTTTCACGTCTGCCCGGTTCCCCATTTTCACTTGTTACCGCCCGCGACATTTTGCGCGGAGCACGGCTTAACCCGTGGCATCACAAGAAAATACGAAAGATCCCCGTTTTCCGACGCGAAATCGCGGACCCTTCGTGCCGCCTCGTGCCGATGAAGGCTGTGGGTTGTCTGCATCGGCGATTATCGGCACCTGAAATTCTTTCAACGGGTTTTGCGTCGATGCGTATGGGCAGGTGGGCACCCGCTAACTCAACCCACCGATTGCCACATGGACCAGGCATCAGGCAACCGCATCGTGAAAGCCGGGCTTGGCGTACGCCGACAGTAGTTATGGGCAATGGCAGGGCAACAGCGCGGGAGATGTACGATGTATAATGCAACGAACAGCAACAATATGGAGAACGCGGGCAGTCCGCGCCCTCCCGGCGCGATAAAACGACGGGCGCAGCGGCTGCTGCGCGGCGCCGTGCTCGGCGTCATGGTGACGGCGGGCTTCGCCTGCGCGTCAAAGAAGGACGCGAACGAGATGCCGATGGCCGCGCACGGTCAGAACCTCACGCGCGGGGACCAGCCTCAGGTGATCTCCGGCACCCCCCAGCGCGACGCGATCGCGTTCATGCAATCGAGCAACCAGCTCACGGCCACCGACTTCGGCGTCATCGGGGAAGTCAGCCCCAAGCCGATGTGGGAGAAGTACAACACCGACCGCAACAAGATCCAGAACGAAGCCTCTGAAGACGCCGGCGGCGGTTCGATCGACATGAAGGCGAAGCAGCCGATCGAAGAGCTTGGCGTTGCGTCGACGCAGCCGGGGGCGGGCACGCTCGACGTCGTCACCAGCGACGGCAAGGGGTTCGCCCCGACGACCACGCTGGGCAACATCCCCGCGACGCGCCCCAGTCGGTCGGTCGACATGAGCGACCTCCCGGTCACGATCACCGAGCTGCCCGACGGGAAGCTGCGGCTCATCTGGGTGCTGCGCAGCTACGGGGGCACGACCGTGGCGGCGGCGCCCGCGGGCGGGGTTGCGCGACGCGCGCTGACGGTCACCCCCGCGGATCTCGCGCCGATCGTGGCCGTCATCACGCAGCAGCTCGGCGCCACCGGCACGATCCTTCCGCTGCCGCGCGAGAACACGCTGGTCATCACCTGCGCCAAGGAGCAGCAGGACACGATCATCAACCTGCTCGCCGGACTCGACGTTCCGCCGCGACAGGTCGAGATCACCGCCAAGATTTTCGAGGTCAGCCATGATTTCGACTACCAGCAGGGCGCCCGGCTGATGTTCAACCGGCTCACGACCGACAGCGCCCAGGCCGGCGCCTCGACGTTCGACAGCGCCCGCTTCCTCAACAGCTCATCGGCGCCCCCCGCCAACGGAAACGGCTCGGTGATCTCGCTGATGAAGGCGTTTCAGGACGCGGGCATCAACATCGAGGCGAGCTTTCAGCTGATGGCCGAGACGGGGCTGATCCGCGTCGTCTCCTCCCCGCGCATGACGGTGGCCGCGGGCCAGACGGGATACATGCTCGCCGGGCAGGAGCTGCCGATTCAGTCGACGACGATCGCCGCCAACGCGACGACGACGGCGACGACGTACAAGCCCGTCGGCGTGCAGTTGTACATCACCCCGCAGGCCATCAGCGACGACCGCATCAAGCTGCACGCGATCTCGATCGTGTCGTCGGTGAGCGGGTTCACGACGCTGCCCACGCTCACGGGCGGCTCGACGCCGATCGTCAACCCGATCATCGACAGCCGAGAGGCCGAGACGGCCGTCACGATCGACAACGGCCACACGCTGGTCATCAGCGGGCTGCGGATGATCCGAACGACGACGCGCGAGGAAAAAGTCCCGGGCCTCGGCGACCTGCCGGCCATCGGGAACCTGTTCAAGAACCACCGGTCGCAGCAGCAGATGACCGACCTGTACTTCTTCGTGACCCCCACGCTCCTCTAACGTGTCGATCGCGTATCGAACAAGCGGGACCGGGCGTCGCCAGACGCCCGGCCTTCCTGTTGCGCGGGTTGCGCGGGATTCAGCGCGATCTTTTGCCTAAAATCTCCGACCTTCGCGCTTGAATCGTTGCGTCGCGTGGAGTAAGTTTCCGGACTTGGCCCCGCCAAGGGCCGCCCGCGATCGGTTTCCCGCACGGGAATGTCGCCGCTTACGGGTTCTCGTTGTTTTACAACCTCTGTTAACCAAGCCCCATGGCGGAGACGGCTTCTTGGCCGCCGGTTTCGCACCGGGCTGAATCAGGAGATTTTGGATTTTGGATCTGTCATTTTGGATCGCCTCAACGCGCGGCATTCGTTTGCCGCACGATCCAAAATCTCAAATCCCAAATCCAAAATGAATTGAATGGCTCAGTCTCAAGCAGAACTCATTAAAGCGCTGGTCGACGCCGGCGTTCACTTCGGTCACCGCGTTTCGCGCTGGAACCCGAAGATGCAGCCGTACATTCACGGCAAGCGGAACATGATTCACATCATTGACGTGAAGGAGACCATCAAGGGTCTCCTGCTCGCCAAGCGTCTCGTGCAGCAGACGGTCGCCAGCGGCAAGGACGTGCTGTTCGTGGGCACGAAGCGCCAGGCGCGCCACGCGGTCGAGGAAGAGGCCAAGCGCTCGGGCATGCACTACGTCTCGGAGCGCTGGCTGGGCGGGACGCTGACGAACTTCCGCACGATCCGCGCCCGCCTCAACCGGCTCGAAGAGCTCGAGAAGCTCTGGGACAGCGGTCAGATCGAGACCTATTCGAAAAAAATGAAGTCGACGCTCGACCGCGAGCGCACGAAGATCAAGGCCAATCTCGAAGGCATCCGCCGGATGGAGAAGATGCCGGGGTTGATGTTCATCATCGACACCCGCCGCGAGCACATCGCGGTGAAGGAAGCGAAGAAGCTGGGCGTGAAGACGATCGCGCTGATCGACACCGACAGCGACCCGGACCTGATCGACCTGCCGATCCCGGGCAACGACGACGCGATGCGTGCCGTTGAGATCATCGTCCGCGAGCTGGCGGACGCGGCCATTGAAGGCAAGACGGGCCGGGGCGAGACGAAAGGCGTCGAGTCGCAGGAGCCCCGCCGCCGCAGCGCTCGCGCCGCGTTCCGTGCCGAGGACGCCACGACGACCGAGCTGAGCACGCCGTCGCCGGATGCCCCGGTGGAGAACGTGCCGGCCGAGAACATGCCGGGCGAGAACGCCAGCGAGCAACCCGCCGGCGAGCCCGTCGCGGCTTCGTAAGCAGTCGACGCAAGAGCAAACGGGTCAAAGGCAAAAGTGAAGAGGTCGAAGTAGTCCTCACTACTTTTGCCTTTTTCCTTTTGCCTTTTTCCTTCTATCAACCCGACAAGATCCCACGCAGAGGAAGAGGAACACGACATGGCAGACATCACGGCAAAAATGGTCAACGAGCTCCGATCCAAAACCGGCCAGGGCATGATGGAGTGCAAAAAGGCGCTCCAGGAAACCGGCGGGGACATGGAAAAGGCGATCGAGTACTTCCGCAAGAAGGGCGTGAAGGCGTCGCTGGGCGAACGGGCCGCCAGCGAAGGCCGCGTCTTCGGCCTCGCGACGGAAGACGGCAAGGCCGCCGCGCTGGTCGAGATCAACTGCAACACGGACTTCACCGCGCGCAGTGACACGCTCGCCAAGCTTGGCGGGGAGCTGGCAAAGCTCTACGCCCACAATCCGGACACTGACATCGCAACGGCCGCCGCGTCCGGGCTTACCGAGGCGTCGCAGACGACCGGCGAAAACGTGCGCCTGGGCAAGACCGCTCGCCTGGACGCGCCCGAAAACGGCAAGGCCGGCCTGTACCTCTACGCCATCACCGGCAAAATCGGCGTGATCATGGGTTTCACGGGCAACCCCAGCGAAGACCTGATCAAGCAGCTCGGCGGGCACATCGCGTTCGCCAAGCCGGTGGGGCTGACGCGCGAGACGGTCCCCGCCGATCTCGTCGCCAAGGAGCGATCCTTCGCCGTCGAGCAGGCCGTGGCCACGGGCAAGCCCCAGCAGATCGCCGAGAAGATCGCTGAAGGCAAGATGAACAGCTTCTTCGCCGAGCGCGTCCTGCTCGATCAGGAGTTCTTCAACGTCCAGGTGTTCAAGGGCACGATCGCCAACTTCCTGAAGCAGAACGGCGTGACGCTGGAGAAGTACGCGCGGGTGGAGGTCGGGCAGGGGTAACCTGCTGATCAACGATCGTGGATGGACAGCAAGAGAACGAAGCGCATCCCATGCGCTCACTACCGGTGCAGTCGTGGATCATCTTTTTTGAGGTTCACGACGAGCATCACGTTGTACACATACTTCGCATCCGCCACGGATCTCAGCGGCGACTCAAACGCTACCGTTAGTCCTCACGCCCCCACGTACGCCACCACGTCGATCTCGAACAACACCTTCGCCAGGCAATTCGTGATCGTCGTTCGGGCGGGGAACGGCTCGGTGAAATACTCGCGGTACAGCGTGTTGTACTCCGGCACATCCTTCGGGTCCTTCACGTACGAACGCACCTGCACGACGTGCTTCAATTCTGCCCCCGCGGCGTCCAATATCCGCCGCACGTGTTCCATCGAGCGGCGGAACTCGTTCTCGAACTTGTCGCTGATGATCCGGCCCGTCCGCTCGTCCACCGAGGCCTGGCCGGAGACGAAGATAAACCCCCCGGCCTTGATGGCGGGCGAGAACGGCAAATCGGTCTTGGGAACCTCCGGGCCGTGGACGATTTCGATGGGCATTTGTATTCTCCAATAACGCGTTGAGCCGGCGAAGGTAGATTAAGATGCCGGCCCCGGCAAACCATGACGTCGCGCCGAACGTAATCAGCCTAACGTATCAGGGGGCGGACGGTGGCGGGCGGGAGTGCGACCTCGGCAGGGTATCCCCGGAGCGAGATGATCAGCAGTCTGAGCAAGTATTTGCTAATTTGTGTCGCGATTGTCATTGCGATTGTCCCGCAGCTCGCGCCGGCGCAGCAGCAGCAGGAGGACTTCGAGCGCGCCCCCATTCATTACAGCAAGGCGACTGCCAACGACCCGATCGCGCAGCTCAAGAGCCGCATCGAGCGCGGCGAAGCGACGCTGGAGTGGGACGCCACGCTCGGCTACCTCCCCTCGCTGCTGAAAGCGCTGGACATCCCCGTTTCGTCGCAGGGGCTTGTCTTCTCGCGATCGAGCTTACAGCGGAACAAGATCTCTCCGAAAAAGCCGAGGGCGATTTACTACGGGGACGATGCGTACGTGGGCTACGTGCAGGACGGGATGATCGAGCTGGCCGGGCAGGATCCGACGCTGGGCGCGGTGTTCTACACGATCGACCAGACCCCGCCCGATGCCGGCGGCGCGGGCGCGCCGCGCAGCCCCGCGCAGATCGTCCGGCAGACGGACAACTGCCTGAACTGCCACGGAGCCGGCATGACGGTCGAGATCCCCGGGCTGATGCTCCGCTCCGTCTTCCCCGACGAGCGCGGCTCGGCCATCCTCGCCGGGGGGACAAAATCCAGCACCCACGCCAGCCCGCTCGAACGGCGCTGGGGCGGCTGGTATCTCACCGGCTCCACCGGCGTCGGCACCATGGCCAACACGCTGTTTCGCCCGAGCAAGGGACTCAACGATCCGATCCCCCTCGACGGCACGGGCGGGGAACTGACCGACCTGTCGGATCGCATCGACACCAGCAAGTACCCCTCCCCGCACAGCGACCCCGTCGCGCTGATGGTGTTGGAGCATCAGGTCGAAGCCCACAACCGGCTCACCTACGCCGCCCAGGCCACGCTCCGGGCGCTGCACGATGAGAAAGTGATCAATGACGCCTTGGGCGAGAAGCGCCCGCCCGGCACGCACAGCGCCAGCACGATGAGCCGCGTTCGCAATGCCAGCGACCCGCTCGTCGAGTACCTGCTGTTCTCCGGCGAAACAAAACTCACCTCCCCGATCGTCGGCACGTCCGATTTCGCAAAGGAGTTCCCCCAGCGCGGCCCGCGCGATTCGAAGGGCCGATCGCTTCGCGACCTCGACCTTAAAACCCGCCTGCTGCGCTACCCGCTGAGCTACCTGATCTACTCCCCCACCTTCGACGGGTTACCCGATCTGGCGAAGCAGCACGTGTATAGGCGGCTGTGGGGCGTGCTCAGCGGCGCCGACACGTCGAAGGATTTTGCGCACCTGTCGGCGGAAGACCGGCAGGCAATCGTCGAGATCCTGGGCGAGACGAAGAAGGATCTGCCGGCGTATTGGACCCAGCCCACGCGGTGATACGCTCGGATCAACCGCATGAGCCGTATAATGCGCGCATGACCCAGACGTTGAAACCCGCCGACGGTTCACTAGTCGAGCAAGTCCCCCTGCTCTCCGGCGGCGCGTGGTCCGTCTCCAGCTCCACGCGCTTCGGGGACGTGTACAACCCCTCGACCGGCCAGGTCATCGCCCGCGTCCCGTTCTGCTCGACGGACGAAGTGAACCGGGTGATTGAAACCGCCCACGCCGCCCTGCCCGCGTGGGCGAACAAGCCGGTGGTCGAGCGCGTCCGCTACTTGTTCAAATTCCGCGAGCTGCTGGTGCGGCACGCCGAGGACATCGCCCGCTGCGTCACGCGCGAGCACGGGAAGACGCTGGTCGAATCGCGGGCGAGCGTGCAGCGCGGGATGGAGGTGGTGGAGTTCGCCTGCGGCGCCCCGTCGCTGATCATGGGGCAGTCGATGCAGAACATCGTCCGCGAGGTTGACTGCGAGACGATCCGCCATCCCGTCGGGGTGTGCGCGGGGATCACGCCGTTCAACTTCCCCGCGATGGTGCCGCTGTGGATGTACCCCATCGCCATCGCGTGCGGAAACACGTTCATCCTGAAGCCCAGCGAGAAAGTCCCCCTCAGCGCCGTGATGATCGGCCGGTTGCTCCAGGAGAGCGGGTTGCCCGACGGCGTGTTCAACCTCGTGCACGGGGACAAGGAGGCCGTCGATGCGCTGCTGCACCACCCGCTGGTAAAAGCGATTTCGTTCGTCGGCTCAACAAACGTCGCGAAGCACGTCTACGAGACGGGCACGCGCAACGGCAAGCGGGTGCAGGCCGCGGGCGGCGCGAAGAACCATCTGATCATCATGCCCGATGCCGATCTCGACCAGGCCGTGAGCGCGCTTCAGTCGTCCGCCTTCGGCTGCGCCGGCGAGCGCTGCATGGCGGGGTCGATCGCCGTCGGCGTGGGCGATGTCGCGTCGCGGCTCGTTGACAACCTCGTCGACAAGGCCGCCAGGATGACCGTCGGTCGCACGGACGAAGGCGCCGATGTCGACATGGGCCCGGTCATCTCCCGTGAGCATCTCAACCGCGTTGCCGGCTACATCGACATCGCAAGAAGCGAGGGCGCGACCATAGCGCTCGACGGCCGACGGGAGCCCGGCGGCTCCGCCGCGGGTGGTTTTTTCCTCGCTCCTTCGGTCATCGACAACGTGCAATGCGACATGCGCGTCGCGACCGAAGAAATCTTCGGCCCCGTCCTCTCCGTCATCCGCGCGAAGAACCTCGACGAAGCCCTCGCGCTCGGACGTAACTGCGCCTACGGCAACGGCGCGAGCATCTTCACCCGCGACGGCTACGCCGCCCGGCAGTTCAAGCACGGATTCAACGCCGGGATGATCGGCGTCAACATCGGCGTCCCCGCCCCCATGGCCTGGTTCCCCTTCACCGGCTGGAACAAGAGCTTCTTCGGGGATCTGCACATCCAGGGGACCGAGGCGATCCAGTTCTACACCCAGCAGAAAATGACCATGACCCGCTGGTTCGAATCCGCCGCCGATTCGCACCATGACCCGGTGTGGAAGCAGAAGTAACTCGCGCCCGCGACTCCGGCGTTTCAGGAGCGGGTGCTCATGGGCCGGACGTGCAACGCACCCCCGCCGTCCCTACAATCGCGCGCATGGGCGAGAGCGGCGGAGCATGGACGGTCCGGCGGCTGCTGGAGTGGACCGGCGGGTTCTTCACCCGCAAAAGCGTCGACGTCCCGCGCCTCTCCGCCGAGCTGCTGCTGGCACACGTCCTGGGTGTCCCGCGCATCAAGCTGTACACCGATTACGAGCGAGCATTGTCTGAAGGGGATCTGGCGACCTACCGCGCGCTCGTCCAGCGGGCCGGGGAGCAGGAGCCCATCGCTTATCTCACCGGCAAGGCCCACTTCTTCAATCTCGAGTTCGAGGTCGGCCCGGGCGTGCTGATCCCTCGGCCGGACACGGAAACGCTCGTCGAGAACGTGCTGCAACTGGCGCGCAACACGCCGGGCTTTGAAGCGCCGCGCGTGCTCGATCTGTGCACGGGCAGCGGCTGCATCGCCATCGCGGTCGCCCACCGGCTCAAGAGCGCGATTGTCACGGCGATCGACAACAGTGAACCGGCCGTCGCGATCGCACGGCGAAACGTCGAAAAAATCGGCGTCGCCGACCGCGTGACCGTCGAGCATGGCGATTTGTACGAGCCGCTGTCGCGGATGGTCGATGTCGCGCCGTTTAATCTGATCGTGTCAAACCCGCCGTACATTCCGACGGGCCAGATCGCGTCGCTCGACCGCAATGTGCGCGATTATGAGCCGCCGGAGGCGCTCGATGGGGGAATCGACGGGTTGGTCCTGCATAGGCGGATTCTGGACAGCGCGAATGATCGGTTGATCCCCGGCGGGCGGATCTATCTTGAGATCGCCTTCGACCAGGGACCAGCCGCGCGCGAGGTCGTGGGTCAGCACGACGAGTTCGATGACGTCCGCGTCCTGAAAGATTACGCGGGTCACGACCGCGTTGTCACCGCCCGTAGGAAGTGAGGGCGCCCGAACTCCACAATTCAGCCGCCTCGCTTGCGAGGCGCTCGCGTTCGGGCTTCGCAAAGATCGCGCCCCGCAAGGCGACCGCGCCCCGCACGCGGGGCGGCTAACCGTTTCGCGCCGCGCGTCGTTCTTCCTTTTTCACATGGTCAGGTTGCCCCTCCCCCGTGTAGTGATAAGAATGCATCGAGCCCATCCACCAGCGAGGTTGACCATGTCCAAGCTCCTGCTCGCGTCCATGTTGTGCGTTCTGTCCCTGACGCTCGTCGCCTGCGACGACTCGGCCGACACCCCGGTCGATGACCGCACGGCGGGTGAGAAAGTCGCCGACGCCGGCGAAAAAGCCGGCGACGCGCTGGAGACGGCGGCGGAAAAAACGGGCGCAGTCGTCGGCGAGATCACCGACGACGCCGTGCGGGTGGCACGCGATGCGCGCAAGGAGGGCCAGGAAATGGCTGACGACGCCGGGCTGACTCCGAGCGACGCCCAGGCAATCCATCAGTTGATCGCCGAACTCGCCGAGGCGGCGATGCAGCCAGGGAAGTTCGGCGAAATCGTCGAGCGCCTCGCCGAACACGGGCACCAGGATGCTCCCGTACTGCACGGCCCTGGCCTCGCGCAGAGCTCTCTCAGGGATCGAGTAGCGCTTGGTCAGCGACTTGCCCTGGCTCTTGCGGTACACGGTGTAGAGCAGCAATCCGCCGAGCATCCAGCCCATGCCGGCGATCCGCGCCCCCTCGTTGAGCGCCAGGAGGCTGATCCATCCGGCCCCTGCCATCAGTGCCCCGAGCGCCGCGGGAAGCGGGACCGAGCCCGACCCCACGCGTACCGACAGCGGGACCGAGAACGCCCGTGGCCTGTCGGGCTCTGAGAAGCGCAGCGCGATCACGGAGACGTGCGCGATCGTGAACGTCAGCATCGCCCCGAAGGCGAAGATCCCGGCCAGGAACTCGACGTCGCGGCTGGCAACCAGGCCGAAGGCAAGCACGGCTGCGATGAGGATCGTTATGTAGGGCGTCGAGCGGGTCTTCTCCAAGCGCGACACGACGCTCGGGATCTGGCGGTTGCGACCCAGCGAGTACACCAGCCGCCCCACGCCCAGCATCTGGCCGTTGACCACCTGCACGAGGACCACGGCCGCCACAGCCCCCACCAGGTAGCGCAGGCCCTCGGCCAGCCATCCCGGCTCCAGTGCGGACACCACCCCGAGCACGGGGGCCTCCATCAGCGGGCCGCCCAGGGGCGTGCTGCCGTCCACCACCGGCTGGGCCATGAGGGCGATGGCCGAAAAGCCTGCGAACAACACCAGGACCGAGGCTGCCCCGACTGTCACCACCCGGCGCAGACCGCGGCGGCCGACTCGCAGCTCCCCCGCCAGGCCGGAGGCGGCCTCGATGCCCGTGCACGCAACGGTGGCCACCACGGCCGCGAAGATCAGGTCTTCCCACCCGGGGGCCGAGCCCAGGTCCACCGTGTCCGTGAGCAGGGACAGGTCGAACAGCTGCACGGCTCCGATCACCGCTATGGCCAGCAGCACCGCGGTGCTGAGCAGGGACAGCCGGAGGACTATGCGGAAGCGCTCGGCCGACAGCCCCCGGATGTTGGCCCACGTCACATAGACGAGCGTGGCGGCAGCGATCAGCAGCTCCTCACCGGCCCCACCCGCCTCGGCCCAGAAGGCCGCGAGGTAGTGCGACACCGCGAAGGCGCCGATCGCCATCACGATCAGGTAGTCGAGGATGATCGCCCACCCGGCCAGGAAGCTCCACAGCTCGTTGAAGGCATAGCGCGCGAACACCGACGCGCCGCCGCGCTCCGGGTGCAGGGAGCTGCCTTCCACGTAGGTAAGCATCGTGACCACGAAGAACAGCCCCGCGACGATGAACACGACCGGAGTCAGCCCGAGGGCCGACCCGGCCACCACACCGAGCGCGAAGTAGATCGACGACACCACGGCGCTGAGCGCGATCG
>JBBSLV010000056.1:0-12844 GCA_038233535.1 Tepidisphaerales bacterium
CCCGAATCAATTCAGCGGACTACTCCCTGAAGAAAATCGAGCGATTGAATGCTCAGTATAGTGGCGAGTTCAAGCGATTCTGCGACCAGTTATCGCGGCATCCCTTTTTCGAGGACGCGAAGGTGTTTTCCGCAGTCGCGGTCCGGCGGATGGCCGATCTTGATTTCTGTACTATTCTAGTCATTACTTTGCTCTCAACATACTTCCACCGTGATGAGAAAAATGACGAATACCTTCGACGCTACAACGACGAGTTTTCCGAGGCATCAGACGTCACCAAACGCTTGAATGGCGTATTCGACTTTATCACGCAGATGAAGCTTTTCGACGCGAGTTCGCGGGCGAGTAAACGGACAGATTTATTCACCTTACTCGTGGAACTCGATGCAGTGTTGAATGTTAAGAAGATGGCGTTGGATGTCGCAGGAACGATGACCAAGCTGTCGACATTTTACGAAGCAGTCGACAAGCGGTTCAAAGACCCTGAACTTGAACTGGGTGACCAAGCCAATCAAGCAATGGTTGACACATACCTGAAGGCGGCCACCAAAGCGACAAATGACAGGTACTCACGCGTGACAAGGGCAGAGGTAATCAGCCAGCTTCTTACCGCAAAGAAGACCGCATAACTGAAGTTTTCTTTAGCGATAGTCGCATCAACCGCGCGGCAGCATCTTCGCAGAAAGGCTTGCTCAGGTCGATGCCGGTTGCGTGCAAACCACGCTTCGCGGCAGCTTCAATCACAGTACAACTGCCTGCAAAGGGATCGATGACGTGACCGCGTTTGATTCCGGTGATATCGAGGCATCTGTTAACCAGTTCTTCAGGAAAGGTTGCGGGGTGCGTTCGGCCGGGAACAGATTTGGCGTCGATCGTCCAAACGTCTTCCTCTTCTAGCTCCTCCAAGCGCGTGCGATCAAACTTATAATATCGCGCTTTGGAAAACATAAAGACGAACTCGTACGTCCGCCATGGACGATCCAACACATTTGCTTCAGGCAAAGGTTTCGGTCGTTGCCAAACAATAGCGGACCGAAGAATCCATCCGGCGTCGATCATTGCAATCGCGATTCGCCAAGGCAACGCAAGTAGTGATTTTTTGGGAAACCCTAGACCGCTTGCATCGACCGCGCGAAGCATCGTCATGCGACGAGCGCGGTGCTTTTCATCGCTGCCTTGAGGTTGGCCCTTGCCGGAATAATAGGTGTCGCCAAGGTTCAGAAACAACGTTCCATCCTGCTTGAGCGTTGGCTTTAGCGCGCTCATTGTCTCGACGATCGAATTGACGTACTCGCCAACGGTCTTTTCCATTCCGATTTGACCGGTGACTCCATAGTCTCGTTGCCAATAATACGGGGGCGAGGTGATTGCACAGGCGAACTGATTATGCGGCATCTCGGCAAGGAGCTTTCGCGAATCGCCTCGCAGTATTTTCCATTTTGGCTTGGCGTTCGGTGGCGATGCCCACGTTGACACAGACGAAGGAATGCCGTTCGTGCTCCCGTTTACTGCGGAATGCGGCTTTCCGTTCATCGTAGTCAACCTGCCCATGTAACGATAATCCCAGAATGCCGATGATGTTGCAATGCTCGCCCTCTCCATCCGCCAGCCCTACGCCGAGTTGATCCCTTCGACATACAGGGCAGGCTCTGCGGGGGGTCAAGACGGCGGAGCTGCGGTCGAGATCGACGACGATCATCGGGGAACGCTTTTACTCCGCATCACGCGCTATCAGAGCTTGTTGGTAAATGCCTCAACCGTCATGTCCATGTCATGGATAATGCCGCGGAGCGTGCGGGGCTTGAGGTCTTTCGAGCCGTGCATGGGGATGACCACGCGACGTTTGTCGCTCGCGCGATAGTAGACGGCGTGGCTGCCGCGCTGGCGATCGAAGATGAATCCGACTGACTCGGCGACGCGAACGACTTCGCGGGCGCGGATGGAGGGTGGCTTGGGCATCGTGATGCGGTGGAGATCAGGCGGTGGGAATCAGGCAGGCACGGCGACGTCCAGCGGTTTGATGAGGATGTCTTCGACGGGGAACGATTCGCCGTGGGCTTGAAGGCTTTCGAGGTACACCGCGATGGCTTCTCGAAGGTTGGCGACGGCTTCGTCAAGCGTGTCGCCTTCGGCATGACCGCCGGGCAGTGAGGGGCAGGAGGCGTGGTATCCGCCGCCCGGTTCTGCCTCGAAAATCGCGGTGTATTGCATGTCCAAATTATAGCAGGCGAGCAGGCGGGTCGATAGTCAGCACATGCGAGCCCTCTCCATCCGCCAGCCGTACGCCGAGTTGAGGAAAGCGGGGGATCAAGACGGTGGAGTTGCGGTCGAGATCGACGACGATCATCGGGGAACGCTTCTACCTCTAGAACGGAAAAAGGGGACATCACTCAATTTTATTGAGTGATGTCCCCTTTTCCTGCCTCCGCGCTCGACGGCATCAACCGCGTGCGTCCCGCGAGCCAGACGATCCTCGAACTGCCCAAGGCGGCGTAAGCCGCTCCTCGCAATTGCATCCGGGGCCCTTCAGCCGTCATCCGCCGCAGCGCCTCTCGGTTCCTGGTCATACGGCTTGCGTGAGCGTGGCGCGGCCGGCGCTTGCTCATCGAGCGATTGCCGATAGCGGATGCAGCCTTGCATAAACTGCGGCCACTCCGGAACCACGGGGACCGAATCGGTTGGTTCGGGCAGGAGCGCCCACAGATCGGGATGGTGCCAGCACAACTCGTGCCCCGTGCTATCGCGGTGGCTTCGGATTCCACTCCGCAGTCGTTTCACTTCCGCGACGAGTTGCTCGCGTGACATCGGGTCAAGATCTTCATCCACGTTGGTCCTCCCATGCGTGTTCACCCGTCCTGTCTTGATGAATCGTATAGGAAGCACGATACGTCGCGGTCGCCCAAAATCTCCATCACCTGTTGATGCGCTTCTCGATCGTGTTCCGCAGGGGGGGCGTGATCGCGGAGAAATTCAATCGCCGCGTCGCGCGCGGCGGCGTCCTCTAGAATCTCGACTCCCGGGCGCTCCCAGAAGTAATCCTGAAGGACGTGTGCGGGCCCGGCGATGGTGTAGCTGCGGCGGTCATCGAGCGGTTGATCGCCGACGGAGATCCGGTCGCCCGCGACCCTGAAGCCGGAGATGCGAACCGGAGGACATAAAAGTCGGCTATAGCAGCCCGTGGCGGGAATGCCTCAAAAGAGCGGGTAATGGTCTGGCTTGGAAGCCGGACGAACCGCGTGCAGGAGGTCATCCCCGTGAAGCACGGAACACCGTATTCGCTGGTCCATGTCAATGACGTTTCAATTCAATCCCTGATCGCCCGGGGGCGCGGACAGGAGGTGACCGTCGTCGGCCAAGGAGGAGTGGGGTGATCGAAAACGGATTGCGTCCCCGTTTTTGTTCCCAAGCGTGAGTTCGCGTGCGCCGCACTTTTTGGGCCTTGGTGGCGTGGCGACGCCCCTCCGCTCAGCGATTGCCCTCGTTCAGGGAACCACCCGGATGCGCACAGCGTTGGATCGGAACAGTTCACCCCGGTCGAGGTACTCCTCGAAGCGACTGAAGTCTTCCCGCGTCGCATTCGCAGGAAGCTCTGAATTCAGGAAGGACTTAAAGAATACGAACTGGACGTTGTACGTGCCGGGGACGAGTGCCAAGGACCGTTCGCGCGTGGAGCCAATCTGAGAAGATGGGGGAAAGTAAACCCAAGACCAGTGTCCCGCCCCGACGCTCGATCTGCTGCCAACAAGTCCGCCGAGCTCGGATCCATCGACTCCAGTGGCCACGATATCGGCAGGCAGCGCGATGCGTGCGTAAAGGAACGGGTTAAAGAGCCGAACGCTCACCCCATGGTTTTCGAGCGAGAGGCGCATCGTCACCAGTTCGCCCGCCCTGATGTGATGCTTATCGAGCCGAAGGATGGCGCTGAGATGTATACCGTCGGGGCCCATGAGCACGCCGGGATTCTGGGCGGGTCGCGTCGTCGAATCGCCGAAGATCGAGGAACACGTCAAGAGCATGACGATGAATGTCATATGCCGCATGTGTAATCCAAGGGTATCAGTCCAGAATCTGTTCCCACTGTTCTCCTGTAATCACCCTCTCCCATTGAGGATGAACGCTCGTAGGCGCCGACGGAGTGAAACCTTCGTTGGAGTTCACGACGCTCCAAACTCCATTGATAAGCTGCGCGGTGCCGCTGTAGTCCCATTCCATCACGCGCAGCGGAACCCAAGCGCTGTTTGCGCCGGGTGGCAGATACATCACATGCATGGCAAATGCTTCGTCCATCGTGATGAGCATTCGGTTTGCCGTCGCGGTTCGAACGTTGTCCTGTTCGGGATGAGGACCGCTTCCCGTCGCGTATGGATCGGGCGTCTGATACTTGAATACGCCGTCAAGTCCAGACAGCCCGTTCTTCTTTTCCCTCCAGCGATTTTCATCCGTATCTGTGTACGTCCTGCCAACCTTTCTCACGATCTGTGTGAACTGCCATCTACCTGCGGCAAAATTGGGGACGTTGTCGACGTTCGCGGTGAAAAGCATCCCCTCAGCCGAGTTAGGCCCGCTCATCAATCCAAACGACGCCGCGCCGCCCGGGCCGACCCCGCCCAAGCGGACAGCACCCTGGGTGGCGGTGAGTGAGGATGCCGGCTTCTGTACGTCGAAGGTCGTCTTGACAGTGTAGTCCTTGCCCCCAAGCGTCAAGGTACAGTCGACCGCATTCTGCCCTACATCCGCGTAATAGAAGCTGAGCGACGCATCGTCCAGATCGTCGCCCGGCACCGGCTTAAGTTGCGTCGTGGCTGCTGTTGGATCGTAGCTCTTAAACGTCTCTCCCGCGGGTTCTACCCACTTGTATATGACTGCCGCCTGCTTCGGATTGCTCACTACAACTTGCGGATTAATGTATTGTCCGACCAACACAGCGGTTGTCTTGTCGGTCTTGTTGACCCCGCCGACCTGAAGCAGGGCCCCTTCATTCGCTCCGTTTGCCGTGTCCGTTGCGCGAGAAGCGGGCAGCGTTCCTGCGGTAAGCTGCGCCGACAGCACGAACTGAATCGATGCAAGTGCGTTGGTGATCCCGACGGCCTGCACGTACAGGGTTTCCGGCTCCGATCCTGCCGGCCACGTCAGAGGTTGGATTTGATCGCCGCCGATGAGTTGCGTGCCGGCGGGGCCGGACGTCGGCGAATCCCAGACCAGCACCTTGTCAACGCCGGACGGAATGGCAAGCGTCACCTCGCCGCTGCCTTCGATCTCCGGCACGTTGAGCGCCATCGTCGTCAACGTCGATGCGCCCAACCCGAAGAGGGCGCCCGGGCTGTTCTCTTCCAGTTCCGAGCGCCCGTCCAACACAAGATCGACCCGATCGTTGTCCTCAATGCTCCCCACGGCACTCGGCGGTGGGTTCGTCGGGCTGTAAAAATCATAAAAACCCGGCTTGGCGTTGAGGACTGCCCGCAAAGACTCGGTCGACTCCAACACGTCGTCGTTCTCGGGCGTGATCTCGAGCACGGCCCACGGCTGGCCGGCCGGAATGGTTACGGACGTCCCGGGGTCGGTGTAGTCGTCGCCGGTGGTGGTGATGTCCTCCAGATGAAAGTCAACCGCCAGCGATCCCGGGTACGGATCGGAACCCGACACCGGATCACGCGTGACAACAAACTTCACCGGCTTCGGACCTCCGTTCGGATTGTTCAGGTCGGGATCCTCCCAGCCGTCGAAGGACTTGTGGATGGAGACGAACGGGTTCATGTTCGAGACGATCACCTCGGAGATTCGAATCTCCTCCCCCATCTGAAGCCCGGACGACTCGAACGACAGGCTGATCGAACTGCCGGTGTGCGCGATAACCTTGCTCGTCCCCTGCCCAAGGTTAATCTCGCCCACGTTGGAGACGGTCAGCGTGTTCGGCGCGCCGGTGCTGTTCACGTCGTACGCGGAGATCCAAATATACAGTTCCTGGTGCGCGTCCATCCCCTCAATCGTGAGGGTTCGCGAGGTGGTGTAGGGGTCGACATAAAGGTAGTAAAAGTCTCTGGCAGGATCCCACTGCGGCTGATTGGGAACGGACCAGCTCTCGAACTCGTCATACATTTCGAAGTACGTTGTCGTCAGCAGCCGACGCTCTTCCAGCGGCTCGCAGCAGGCGGGCGTGGCGAATCTGAAATTCCGTTTCGCCGGAAGAAAACGCGACAGAAGAGAGAGAAGCATACCTGCTCCTTTCGAAGATCGAAGATGTTCCGGTATTGAGGGCTTTGAAAAACCCCCGGGTGATCCCAGTTTTTGCAGCGGCATGGCCGCGTTAGCGGCCACGATCACGGGTTTTTCCAAGCCATTATTGGATGTGGCGATCATGCCGATGTCCCCCCCCCCCGTCAAGTAATTATTGGATTTGATGCTTTTTTATTCGCTTGGATGCAGGAAACCAGCTGCGTCCGCTGCGTCCCCTCGCATCGCTCTTTATGAGGACACGAGGGCGCGGAAGTCGAACGAGGCTCACTTCGATAAACCCTCCCGCCGGTCAACCGACGTTTCATTCGAGTCGATGAGCGACGTGGAGAGACTCCGTGTTGCCCGATCCCGATAATGCACAACGTCCGATAGCCTGCCCGCCCGCGCTGGCGTCCTCGCGGCGACCCGTCGGGTTTCAAGTGACGTGCCCGGTCGTCGTCGGGTCCGGCGTGGCGCTGGCGCTTCACCTGCTCATCATCGCGCGGGCTGATCCGGCGCGGCGGGGTGTCGAGCTGATGGGCGCGGCGGCAGTCTGCTTGGCCGTCTACGGCATGACGCGCTGGTGGTGGTGGCTTCGGCCGATGCGCGCGCTGCGCGATCTGATCGCCGCCGTCCGCGCGGGCGAGGCGCCCATCGACGCGCTGTCGGAGATCGGGCACGGCCCGCGCGGGCTCGTGCCGGTCGTGCAGGAGCTGCTCCGCGAACTGCGGCAGCAGCGCTGCGACCTGGCGACGCTGCACGAGGAGATCCGCCAGCGCGTCGCCCATCGTACGGACGCGCTGGAACGCACGATCGGCACGCTTCGGCACCAGGCGACGCGCGATGCGCTGACGGGGCTGTTCAACCGCCGGTTCCTCGACACGTACCTCCCGCAGGTCGTCCGCAGGTGCATCGAACAGAAGTGTGACGTGACGCTCGTGATGGCCGACCTCGATCACTTCAAGCTGCTGAACGACACGCTGGGGCACGCGGCGGGCGACGAGCTGCTGCGGACGGTGGGGCAGCTCATCCGCTCGACCGTCCGCGGGGAGGACGCGCCGTTCCGCGTGGGCGGGGACGAATTCGTCGTCGTCATGCCCGCCAGCAGCGCCGCGCATGGCCGGGCGCTGGCGGAGCGGATTTCTTCGCTCGTCAACGCACTCGGTCGCACGTACAAGCTGCCCAATCGGCCGGGGCTGTCATTCGGCGTGGCGTGCATCACCGACGGTTGCGACGGGTCGCCGGCGGGGCTTATGTCACGGGCGGATCAGGCGTTATACGATTGCAAGCGGGCCAGGCGGGGGGATCGGAGCGTTGCTGAAAACGGTTTTCCGAACGGTTGTCCGCAACCCTTGCAGGCGGGAGGATCGCCGCTACAATGCCCCGCTCATTAAATTGGAGCCAAACGAATGCCTCGACCCCAAGGTGGCGGCCGCGAACGCCGCGAGAAAACTGACAAGTTCCAGACCTTCAACCGTCCGAAGATCAAGGTCACGCGCACCAGCGCCGACGGGACGGTGTACATCGACTACAAGGACACCGAGTCGCTGCGCAAGATGATCAGCGGCAACGGAAAGATCCTCTCGCGCAAGCGCACGGGGGCCAGTGCGATGGAGCAGCGCATGCTCGCCAAGGCGATCAAGCGCAGCCGCTACATGGCGCTGCTGCCGTACGTCAGCCCGGCGATGTAAACGATAAGGCGCAGTAACGCAGGAAAGCTCCAAGAGCCAAAAAACAAACAAGCACCAAGCACCAAGGACCAAAAGGAAAAGGACCAAACGACAAGCCCATTGGGCTCGTTTGGTCCTTCTCTTTTTCGGCCCTTGGTGCTTGTTTGGTTCTTGGTTTTTGGTTCTTCGAGTTTTTATGCTTCGGTCATGCTCGTCCGACTGACGCGATCAATTGATCGAGCAGGTTGATGTGCCGCTGCTGCGCGGGGATCAACTGGTTCTGCACGAGTTCGGCGCTGGTGGCGTCGATGTCGTTGATTCCTTCGTTGTAGTCCTTCAGTCCGTGCTCTTCGCCTTCCTTGAGGGCTTTTAACGAGCCGGCGTCGCCGCCGAAGAGGCTGGCGGCGCCTTCGACGAGCTTGGCCCAGGCGCCCCAGGCGCCGGAGCTGTCGGACGGTTCCCCGCCCAGCTCGCGGATGCGATCGCGGACGGCCTGCGCCGCCCGGCCATGCTCTTCCTGGATTTCCCGGAGCAGCCCGACGTTGGCGGCGTGGTTTGGGCTGTCCCCGGCCTTGTCGATCGCCATGCGGTAGGTCTCGGCCGCGGAAATTTCCCCGCGGAGGAACCCATTGAGCTGCCGAATGGCTTCAGCGGCGTCGTCCTCGCCCGTGTTCGTCTTATCACCCGCCATGCCCGAGCCGAGGTGCGTGGCGGGGTCATTCGAATCGCTTCCACCCAAATTTGTGTTCATGCGTGTCATTGGTGCTTCCTTTCAGATTGAGCCGGGTGACGCAGAGCAATGGCCGTACCGCGCCCCAGGCGTGAGAAAGGGCAGGCAGGGAAACGGTATGATTTTTACTCTATTGGGATGTCTGACTTGGCTGAGGCCGGTCAAAATGGCGTTAAAGATGAAGACGGGATAGACGTTTCCGGTTGCCACGACCGGCTTTGAATCGGTAACCTGTTCGGTATGACTCTCGAAACGGTCCTGACAGATGCGATGAGCCTCTCGCCCCGGGAGCGATCGCTTCTGGCTGATGAGTTGTGGCGCAGCGTGCCGGCGGATGAACAAAGCGTGGCGTTGACGCGGGCCCAGCGAGAGGATCTTCAACGCCGGCTGGCGGAGGACACGGCCGGTCAATCAGACCCGCAGCCGTGGGAGCAAGCACGGGCCGTTCTGCGGCGCTCCCGGTGAGCCGGCTTCCCATTACGATTACCGCCCGCGCCCGCGCCGACCTGAACGACATCCATGAGTGGTACGACGCAATCCGCCCGGAATTCTCCGCGCGCTTTCGCGACGAGATCGATGTGGTGATGGACGCCATCGAGGCACGTCCGCTTTCCTTTCCCGAGGTGGAAAAGGGCGTCCGCAGAGCCCTCTGCGGGACTTTTCCCTATAAAGTTTACTTCGTCGTGCGTCCCGACGGACTACGCGTGCAGGCCGTTTACCACGTGAGCCGCGATCCGCGGCAGTGGCATCACCGTTAACGGGCGTCCATGCCCGTTGCTCCCCCGCGCATACCCTCTATAATCCGCCGCCTGAACAGGAGAGTTCTCGTCATGGCCCACATTATCGCCCAGCCCTGCATCGGCACGAAGGACACCGCGTGCGTCGCGGTCTGCCCGGTCGATTGCATTCACCCGACCAAGGATTCCGCGGAGTTCGAAGCCGCCGAGATGCTGTACATCGACCCCGACACGTGCATCGACTGCGGGCTGTGCGTTGACGAATGCCCGGTGACGGCGATCTTCCCGCAGGAAGACCTGCCGGCGGAGTGGGCGAGCTTCATCGAGAAAAATGCCGCATATTTTAAGAAGTAACGCGCTGTCCAACCGTGCTGAACCTTACACGCAGTGGCGGGGTCGCTTAAGCGACCCCGCCGCTTCCGCTTTCAGGGTCGGTCGCAATTGACTGGAACAGATACCCAAGGCGCAGACGAAGGACGAGTTGATTCGCGAGATTCGGCAGACCCTCGACCGCTTTCTGAGGTGACGTGCAGAGGGGGGAGAAAGGTTCAATCATGTCCACAATGACTGAAAAGCATGAACCCCACTCCGAGGCGGCCGAGGCGACGCTGGCCGTCGACGGGATGAACTGCGCGAGCTGCGTCGCGGACGTCGAGAAGGCGGCGATCCGCGTGGGGGGCGTGGCGTCGGCGCAGGTGAACCTCGCCAGCGGGCGGGCGCGCGTTCATTTCGACGCGGGCCGCACGTCGCCCGACGACATCGCCCGGGCTGTCACCGATGCAGGTTACCCATCGCATCCGCATGAAGCGGGCGTCACACGCGCGTCCGATCATGGCCACGACCACGCTCATGCCCGCGCCGCCAACTGGTTCCGGCGGGCGATGGTGGGGCTGGGCCTGTGGTTTCCCGTCGAGGCGACGCACTGGATCGTCCTGCTGTTCTCGTCCGGCCACGCGCGACACGCGGAAGCCGGCGTCGGGTGGATGATCTGGCTGGCGCTGGCGACGAGCACCATCGCGATCATGTACATCGGCAGCGCGTTCTACCGCAGCGCCTGGCGCGCCCTGCGCCGCGGCACGACGAACATGGACGTGCTCATCGCCATGGGCGCGACCGTCGCGTATGGCTACAGCCTCGTCGCACTGATCGGATATCTCGCCGGCGCGTGGGGAACGCTGCCGGACCTGTACTTCATGGAATCGACCGGGTTGCTCGCGTTGATCAGCCTCGGCCACTGGCTGGAGGACCGCGCCCGCAACGCCGCGGGCTCGGCCATCCGTGAGCTGATGAACCTGGCGCCGGCGGTGGCGCTGCGCTTGGAGGGTTCAGGGTTCGGGGTCCAGGGTTCAGGAAATGCGGAGCCGGGCGACGCGTCTTCTCCCTTTTCCCCTGAACCCCGAACCCCCAGCCCCGAACCCTCCGAAGTCCCGGTCGCCCAGCTCCGCGTCGGCGATCTCGTCCTGGTTCGCCCGGGCGATCGGGTGCCGATCGACGGCGTCGTCACCGCCGGCCGATCGAGCGTCGACGAATCGATGATCAGCGGCGAGCCGTTGCCCGTCACACGCAGTCCCGGCGACCTGGTTCTTGGCGGGACGTTCAACGTCGACGGACGGCTGACCGTGCGCGTCACGAAAATCGGCAGCGAGACGGCGCTGGCGCAGATCGTCCAACTGGTCGAAAAGGCGCAGTCGAGCAAGCCGCCCGTGCAGAAGCTGGCGGACAGGATTTCCGCGGTGTTCGTCCCCGCGGTGCTTGGCATCGCGCTGCTGACGGGCATCGGGTGGTTCGCCTACGGCACAGCCAACGACTGGGACGCCGCACGCACGTGGGGCATGATCGCCAGGGCCGTGTGCAGCGTGCTGATCATCGCCTGCCCGTGCGCGCTGGGGCTGGCGGTGCCGGCGGCGTTAATGGTGAGCACGGGGCACGGCGCCCGGCACGGCATCCTCGTGCGCGACATCGACGCGCTTCAGCACGCGGAAATGATCGACATGGTCGTACTGGACAAGACCGGGACGGTGACCCAGGGGCGTCCGGTCGTCGCCGCCATCGTGCCCGAAGAAGGGGTGGCCGAAGCCGAGTTGTTGCGCCTGGCCGCCGGGGCGGAACAGTTCAGCGAGCACCCAGTCGCCAGGGCGATCGTGGCCGCGGCGCGCGAACGCGTTATCTCCATTCCCGAAGTGCAAACGTTCACAAACCATCCGGGATTGGGCGTGGAAGCGACCATTGAGGGGTCCGCGATCATCGTCGGCAACCGGGATTTGTACGCGCAAATCTTTCACGACACCGCCGCCTTGCCGCCGCTGCCCGCCGAGGCCGGGACGGCCGTTCACGTCGCGCGGGTGGGCGATGGGCGACTGCTGGGCATGCTCCTGATCGAGGATGCGGTGAAGCCCGATTCCGTTGCCGCCGTCGCGGAGTTGCGCGCGATGGCGCTCCGCACCGACCTGCTCACGGGTGACAACGAGGCGACGGCCCAGGCGATCGCCAGGCTTGTCGGGATCGACGACGTGCGCGCCAACGTGAAACCGGCCGGCAAGGCGCAGGTGATCCGCGAGCTGCGGGCGGCGGGGCGCAAAGTCGCCATGGTCGGGGACGGGATCAACGACGCCGCGGCGCTGGCCGAGGCCGACCTGGGCATCGCGATCGGCTCCGGCTCGGACGTGGCGAAGGAAGCGGGCGACGTCGTGCTGGTCGGCAGCAGCTTGCGCGGCGTGGCGGCGTCGATCCGGTTGTCGCGCGCGACGATGCGCACCATTCGCCAGAACCTCTTTTTCGCGTTCGTGTACAACGTCGCCGCCATCCCGCTGGCCGCGTTCGGATTGCTCAACCCGTACGTCGCGGCGGCGGCGATGGCGCTGTCGGACGTCACGGTGATCGGCAACGCGCTTTTGCTGCGGCGCACGAAGATCGATTGACGTGGCCCGCCGCGTGTCCACCTACGCAAAACGCAACCGCGGGAGGAGCGGAGGCGCGGAGAACAAACGCGGAGAAAACCGTTGTGTCGTTGTTTCTCGTTTATATTCTCCGCGTCTTTCTCAGCGCCTCCGGGGTTGCATCTGAATTTCTCGATCATGCCGTCGCGCAGGCACGCGGGTGAAATTGCGTGGTTCCAACGTCGAAAATGCCTTGACGCCTCACCCCCTGCACGCTCCAATGCCGCGACTTTGCCGTCCGCGTCGCGGGTGTGCGAGGGTGGCGCGGCCAATCGGAATGTTCGTTGACGATGGCGTCGGCGTCCGGTTGTCATAGCCGCTGCGTTGGAAATGTATCCCTGTTCTCGCGGATGTCACCATGACCTCTTCATTGCACACCAGCGGCCTGCCGCTCCTGCTCGGCGCCGGCGCGCTCTCGCCGCTCGAAGCGTCCCTGCTCGGCGCGTGCGGCCAGTCCGTCGCCCATCTCTTCGGCCCCGAAACCCTCCCCTCCGCCGCCAAGCGCAAGCCCAAGGCGGACGAGGAAGAGACGGAAAAGGAGGGCGGCGTCGCCGGCGA
>JBBSLV010000057.1:0-12727 GCA_038233535.1 Tepidisphaerales bacterium
TCACCGCCCGCGCCGCCGCCAGCGCTTCCGTCGCCCTGGCCTCGTACGGCGCGTAGATGTCCGGGCCGAATTGCGCGATCATTTCCGCGATCGCCGCCTCGGCGACGCTCGCCGCGGCCGATGAGCCGGTCTCGTCGGCGGCGTACGGCACCGTGCGCAGGGACTCGTCGGCCAGCACTTCCTGGTACAGCCGCACGCGCTCGGCCGGCTCGGCGAAGCGCGCGCGCGTCATGCGGTAATTGACCTGCTGCGCCGGCGCGTGCGCCGCGGCGGCGGCGCGGTCGAAGAGCTGTTCGGCCAGCTCCCGCTCTTGGGGATGGTTCGACTCCGGCTCGGCCAGCTTCTGGGCGAACATCAGCGCGATGCTGAACGCGTGGTCGCGCTGCGCGCCGGGACGCATCGTGCTTTGCTCGCCGCCGCCGGCGTTGTGTCCGAGCAGCGCCATCGCCTCATCGAGCTTGGTCAGGGCGACGTCGAGCTGGTTGGAGACGAACATCATCTCCGCATAGCGCAGGCGCGGCTCGGGGTCGTTCGGGTTGGCCGCCACGCTCGCGTCGAGCCGCTGTCGCGCGAGGGCCACGTCGGTGTAGACGTTCACTCGGTCGGCGGTGGCGAGGATCACGTGGTCCTGCGTCACGATCACATTGCCCGGCCCCTCGCCCGCGTCCCATACGCGGTCGCGCGGGTAGCTCTGCTCAATGCGCCCGCTCTTGAGCGACAGCCGGAACAGCGCCCATCCCGTTGAAACGAAGACCGAATCGCTCGTGACGAACCCGCGGCCCAGGAGCTTGTCATCGGCCTTGAAGTTGTTCTTCTCGAACGGGCCCGATTGCCAGAACAGGTTCGCGTCGCGCTCGCTCTGGGGATTGTAACCCGCCCAGTTCACGGCGAAGACGAACGCGCTGCTGGACAGGATGATGCGGTCGCCGGCGACGGCGAGCATCGTTTTGGCGTGCTCGAAGTCGCTCGTGCCGATGCGCTTGAGTTCCACGCCACTGCCCGCGTCGTAGACGAGCAGGTGCTCGGCGTCGTTGGGGAGGATGAAGACCTTTCCATCCTTGACGATGACGGGGTTGTGGTGCCACGGCTTGGCGGGGGCGGTGACGTTCTGGGCGCGGTTCCAGCGGGCGCGAACCTCGAACTCGGGCTTGGGGCGCGGGTAGATGTTCAGCCAGACGATCGTGCCGCTGTACGCGTCGATCGCCGCCAGCGCCCCGACGTTCGTCAGCGCGTAGAGTCGCCCCGATGCGTACGCCAGGTGGGCGACGTTGTCCCCGCCGAACATGCCCATGCCGCCCTGCATCGCGTTGGGATCGGCATTGCCGCTGGCGAGGTAGCAAGACCAGCGGAAGCTGCCGTCTTTCAGCGAATAGCACAGGACGTAGGAGTCCTCGAACTGCATGGGCTTCCCCCCGCGCCCCAGGACGTAGACGTTGTCGCCGACGACCAGCGGGGAGCCGCGCAGCGAGAGGTCGCGCAGCGCCGCGGCGGATTCGGGCAGTTGCCTGGGGGCGGCCGTCCAGCGTTCGCGTCCGGTGGTCCGGTCGAGGCAGACGAGCTGCGCCGAATCGACGTTGGGCAACATCCCGCCGCCGAACCCCATGTTCATCATCATCGCCGTATCCGCCTGCCCGACGACGGCGAGAACGGCGTTGTCGGTGACGGTGACGGTGAAAAGCTGGTTGCGTGGAAGAGGCGTGGCGCCGCTGACGACGTAGCGACCGTCGCGATCGCCGTAGGTCGCCTGCCATCCCGGGAGGACGACGCCGGTTTCGAGGCTCACGCCGTAGATACGACCGTTGTCCTGGAAGAACATGTCCCCGCGGTCGATCGCGGGAAGCACGCCGAGGGTAAGCCCCTCATCGCGTGCGCGTCGGTCGGTGCGCTCGAGTTCCAGTCGGGCGGGTTCGACGCGCGGATCAACGGGGCGCGGGGAGCGGGTGGGGGGGACGTACTCGGTGAAGTTGATCAGCGCGCCCAACCGTCCACCGGCATCGGGAATGCGGCCGCGGCCGGGGCTGCCGCCGAGCATGGGCCAGGAGTCGCCCGCCGCGGCGCGTGCGACGGGCGGAGCGGTTTGCAGCTCCTTCGACAGCGACTCCGCGAGCACCACTTCCTCCCCGCGGACGGTCGCGGTGGCGTTGGGGAAGTTCTGCTTCAGCGCGTCCAGCTTCCCCGCCGCGGTTTTTGCGTCCCCGGCCAGGTGGTGCGCCAGCGCGGCGCGGTAAGTGAGCTTCGCGCGTTCGGCATCGATCGAGGGATGCCATGCGAGCAGCCGTTCGGCGAGCCACGCGGCGGCGGGGAATTCCCCGGATTCGAGGTACAAATCGACAAGCCGCAGCCCGGCCGTCTTGCCCGTCTCGGTCACGAAGTACAGCGTCAGTGCGCGGTGCAGCGCGCCCACGTCGTCGGCTCCCGCTTGCTCCAGCAGCGCCGCGGCCTGCGGCTCATACCGCGCGCGGTACACGTCCAGTCCTTCCGCCGGCCACTTCGCCAGCCGCTCCTGGACGGCCGTCGTGACGCTCGCGTACTGATAGATGACGTTGTTGGCGTCAACCTGCGAGGGCATGACGCGGTCGGCGTGTTTCTCGATCACTTCCTGGAGCGCGTCGGCGGCGTTGTTCCACTCCTTCAGCCGCTCCATCCGCACCGCGAGCGCGAATTTTTCCACGGCGACGGCGCTGTCGCGCACGTACACGCCCTGGTTCGACTCCTTGCCCGCAATCGCCCTGTCCGCGGGAACGGCGGCGTTGGGTCGGGTGGCGGGTTGCCCAAGTGCCGTTCCCGCAACGAGCGAAAGCGCGCACACACCTGCGGCGAGCGCGCGCGCCGTCATCCTTCGGAGCACCTCAGGATGACGGACGCCGCTAATCATGGGATTGGCGTCGTTATGGCGATTCATGAGACGTCTCCGTGCCGGTACCTGCCGGCGCCGCGGAGACCGTCGTCGGGCTCGTGCGCCGGTTCGGGCGTCGCAAAATACTTCCCCCACAACGGGCGCAGCCGGTCGACTTCATCTGCCGGGATGCGCGTTCGGTCGGACCAGATGCCCAGTTCCAGCGCGCGAAGCGCGGGGCTTGTCGCCAGCTCATCGCGGCGCTGGTTCATCATCGCGACCGTCCGCCGCACGAGCGTCATGGCGTTGTCGCTGGCCGTCTTCAGATTGCCGAGGATCTCCTTCAGCAGGAGAAACGAATCCGGTTTGCTTTCGGTCTGCTCGGTCGCGGGTTTCTGCCGCCAGCAATCATAGTCTGTCACCAGGGCGATCAGCGCGTACCCCATTTCCGCCTCGCGGGCGAGTTTGGCCTCGGGCATGGCCGTCATGCCGATCAGATCCCCGCCCCACAGCCGGTGCATCAGGCTCTCGGCCCGCGTGGAAAACGCCGGGCCTTCCATGGCGACATAGCAGCCGCGATCGTGAACGGTGAATTGGGGGTCGGGGGTAGGAGGCGGGGGGTCGGAAGACGGAGCAGACGATTCACCCGACCCCCGACCTCCGACCCCCGACTCACGTGCAGCATCCAGTACAATCCGACGCAGCACCGGGTCGAAAGGTTCCGCGAACTCGACGTGCACGGCGGCTTTCTCGAAGAACGTGCCGTCGCGCTTGAGGGTTCTGTCGATGATCTGGTCGACGATCACGAGATCGGTCGGCTTGTACTCCTCGCGCAAACTTCCGACCGCGCCGGTGGCGAGCACATGGGTGCAGCCGAGTGTTTTGAGCGCGTAAATGTTCGCGCGATACGGGACGCGCGAGGGATTGAGCAGGTGGCCGGGACCGTGGCGGGAGAGAAGAAAGATGGTCACGCCGTCCCACGTTGTTTCGACAATGACGTCGCTCGGGGGACCGAAGGGGTTGTCAAGCGCGTGCCGACGAGCGCCGTCGCCCTGTGCGGCGAGCGCCTCGCCCAAACCCGATCCACCGATCAAACCGATGCGCAGCTCACTCATGTGGAACGAAGGTAAAGGTCGCGGCGGGGCAACGCAAAAGGGGAAATCGCCGACGGACAAGCGTGCGGGGAAAAAGCGGAGGCGGAAAAAGAAAAAGGTCGGGGGGTGAAGAAGGAGGGGGGGAACCTTCTTCGGGGAGAACCCCCGACCCGCCGATACAATAGCCACCGCGTCCCCCGTTGGCAAGTGCCATTTGATTGATTTTAACAGTCGTCAGTCATCTACGCTGGTGAACAATTGCGGCTGCTCGGGCGGGTAGATCACGCGCAGCCCGTCCACCTTCGCGAAGCGTGTCAGCCTGTGCGGCGGCGCCTTCGTCGGGCTCATCACGTCCAGCACCTGCCAGCCGCGCGCGAGCAGGGCGTCGGAGATCAGCGAACGGTGGCACCGCCACGGCACGGCCTCGGCGCACATCGTCGCGGTCCGTCGCTGCGCCGCGACCTCGGCCAACGTGTCCACCGCGCGGGCGAACGGTTCGGTCTGCATGAAATCGGCGTACCCGCGAAAACTTTCGTTGCGCCACCCGATGTTGATCGAATCCTTCGCCGGCCGGCGTCGCCCGCCGAGCTGCTTGAATGGGACGTACGCGATGCCCGCTTCGGGCAGCCAGCGCGCAAGCTGGTCGTCGTGGAAATGCGGGTAGCGGCGCGACTTGGGGATCAGGCGCACGTCGGCGATCGCTTCAATGCCGTGCGCTTTCAGCAGCGCCGCAAATTCCTCCGCCGAACGGGTGGAATGGCCGACGGTAAAGATCGTTTTCGGCGTGCCCATATACCGGTAAGTGTATGCCGCAGGACGCAAGGACGCGGGGCCCGGGTCGCGCGCCGCGGATCCCTTCTCCCTATACGCCGGTACTCCGGAACAGAGGGACGGGCAGGAGGTTCACCCCTCGCGCTGCCACACGCCTTCGCTGCGCGTGAAGTGTGTGCGCAGCGCTTTCTCGAACCGCGCGCCGTTCCACGCGTGGACCTGGATCGTGACGTGCTCGCCGTTGATCGTGATCAGGTTGTAGGCGTTGGGCTCGTTCCTCCGGCGCGTGCTGATGGCGGTGCCGGCCTGCACGGAAAGGATCGAGCGCTTGACGGCCTCGTGGTGGATGCGGACGTCGTCGCTGTAGCCCATGTGCAGGTGTCCGGCCAGGCACATGTCGATGTGGCACTGCTCGAACTGGTCCAGCGCGCGGCGGGCGCCATGAATGATGCCGTGCGGGCGCTCCTTGGGCGGGGGGATGAACGGGTGGTGCGTCACGACGACCTTGAACTGCTCCGCCGGGCGGTCGCAACCTTTGAGCTTCACGTCGAGCAACTGCTCTTCGGAGATCCGCCCGTCCTTCCAGAAACCGTTGCGATCAAACGTGAACGCCCGGGCGGTGTTGATGCCGATCACGAGCAGCTCGGGGTCTTCGTAGACGGGCCGCAGGTCGCGCGTGATGTGCTTGCGGTAGTTGTAGAGCGGCCAGAAGAAGCGTGCGACGAAATTGAACAGCGGGATGTCGTGGTTGCCCGGCACGACGAGCTGCGGGCCGGGGAGGCGCTTCATCCACTCGGCGGCACGCTTGTACTGGACGGCACGGGCGCGTTGGGTGAAGTCGCCGCTCATGACCACGAGAGAGGGCTTGTGATCGTGCAATTCCGCGACGAGCGCCTCGGCGACGGGCGGGTCGTCCTTGCCGAAGTGGATGTCCGAGATGTGGGCGATCGTTCTCATTGCACGCCGGCTCGTATCCTGAGGGAGAACACTTTCGCCGGCACTTTGGCCTCGGTCGTGCTGGCACTGGTGAACGACCCGATGACGAAGCCATCGGCCGTCACGGCGCGGCAGCCGCCCAGGGCGTAGAGCGATTCGACTGTTTCGCTGATCGCGTGGTCGCGCCAGGTCCGTCCGTTGTCGTCGCTGGCGAGACAGCCGATGCGCTGGTCCGCCGTGTGGCCGACGCAGTAGAGCGTCGATTCAGACGCGGCGAAGAAGCCGTCCAGCCCGTGCAGGGCGATCGTCTCGCCCTTGAATGCGGGTGACACGTCAAGCTCGCGCTTCCCCGTATTCAGGTCGTACCGCACGTAATGCTGCCGCGACGGGTCGGTGCGCGCGAGGTAGAGGAAATGGGCCTTGCCGCCGCGGACGAGGAAGTTCGACAGCCATGTCTGCGCCTCGAACTCGTCGTCCAGCGAAACGCGCTGCCCCGGCCCCGTGTCGTCCGCCACGATCGGCGTGAGCAGCGCCGCGCCGTCCGCATTCCGCCAGGTGGCGCCGCCGTCGGGCGATTGCATGAAGTGGATGCTCCAATACAGATACCGCCCGTGCGCGACGCTCGTCCACGCGAGGTGCAGGACGCCGTCGGCGTCCATGCATAGGGTCGGGTACTGCATCTCGGCGTTCTTTCCGTTCTGGAAGAGCTGCACCGAGCTGCGGACCGTGCCATCGAGCGCGATGACGTCGAAGCGGTTGTGTGACGCGTAGTAGAGCTGCTTGCGGCCGCGGTCGTAGCACAGCGCGACCTTTTGTGCGGCGCCACGGGGAATGGGCGTCACGCGCGGCTTCGCATACCCGTCGGCCGCCAGGAACGCGTGCAGGTACGCGTTGCCATCGGTGAACTCGGATCGCACGAGGTAAACGTTGTCGTGCTCGTCGGTTTCAATGACCGGCGGGTGGGTGCCATGCGTCGCCTCGTAAAGTGTGGTGAACGTCTTTCCACCGTCGGTGCTGCGGGAGAGGCGCCACTGCTGGGCGGTGTACGGTTCGTTGCGCGATCGGAGGTGGGTCATGAAGATGCCGCCGGCGTTGGCAAGCACCTTCTGGTTGTGGCTTTGAAACGTGCCGTAGCCCGTGGCGTTGTCGTCGACGACGCTCAGTTCGATTTTCGCCGGCGCCGCCGCGGCACAGAGGGCACAGAGGGCACAGAGGATGAGGACCGCGTATTTCATAAATGCTCCTTCCGAGGCACGATGACGCGCAATCCCGTCTCGCGGACGGTGTATTTCAACGGCGGGCGCATGTCGGTCACTTCGCCGTCGACCGAGACGCGGGCGTGGCGATGGGCGGTGTCGATTGTCACCTGCGGCAAGGCGATCGATTCGAAGTTCTTCGTGTGGTCGAGGCTGTTGAACGTCGCGCGGATGAACAGCCCGATCATGCTCAGCCGGCTGCTGCGTCGGGCGACGTAGAGGTTCAGCAGCCCGCGATCGGGAATCGAAGCGCTCTCGACGCCGAATACCTTCATCTGGTGCGGATTGTTGCAGACGATGACCGACGGGGTGATCCGGCGCAGTGTCGTGTCGGGCGTGATCAGCCGCACGCGGATGATCGGGAACCGCGTGAAAACGCGGAAGAACGCGACGATCATCGCCTGCCACTTCTTGCGCCCCAGCGAGCTGCGCTGCGCGTCGCGGTGACGCACCAGTTCGGGGTGGAAGCCCAGGGCGGAGAAGTTCAGGAAGATTCGGCCGTTCACTTCGGCGACCGGGAGATCGATGATCTCCCCGCGCGCCAGCGCCTCGATGGCGGGTTCCAGCTCCAGCGGGATGCCCAGGTCTTTGGCGAAGTGATTGTGCGTGCCCAGCGGGAGCACGCCGTAGGCTTTGCCCGACCCGGCCAGGACGTTGGCGATCGTGTTGAGCGTCCCGTCGCCCCCCCCTGCGATGATGGCGTCGAAGTCGCTCTTCAGCGCGGCCCGCGCCTCGTCTTCGAGTTTGGCGCCCTCGACGTCGCGAACCTCCACCTCGTGACCCGCCGCCTCGAACGCGCGGCGGATGCGCTGGGGCTCGTCGTGCGTCTCGGAGTTCGCAAGCGTCCCGGCGGTGGCGTTGAGGAGGACCAGCAGCTTCATCGGCCGCGTACGTTACACGGGAACGCCGCCGCTGGCAGCGCACGCCTATTGGACTGCTTTAGCTTGAATCCGGCCACGCGGAACCGCGCCGGCTCCACCGGACGATCCTGCTCCGGCGCGTGCGTGGCAAAGGGCGCTGGCCGGTCGTGAACACGATGCGTTCGAATCGTTCGACGGGCTGCCCGAGCGGCTTCGCTTCGGTCACGACGCGATCGTCATCCCAGAGCGAGTACCGACGGTTTTCATTTCTTCACATCTTCCGTGATGATGGGTAAACTATGAACGTCCGGTTTGACGACCGCGGACTCCTTCGCATGGCGACGGAGGCCGATTACGACGGTGGGTTTTCCCATCAACTGGCCACCAGTTTCCGGGAGTTGGTGTGGTTCATCGGTGACGCACAGGACGAGCGCGAGCTTTACGCATGGAAGGCGCTGCACTTTGAAAGGCTCAAGCGCCGCCGCCGGCATCAGCGGTCAAATGCGGCTGAACAAACAGTTCCGGCTGATCGTCGAGATTGAGGCGTGGCCGGGTGGGAACGTGGTGGCGGTGAAGTCGATCGAGGATTACCACGGAGGGCGATGCGATGTTCAGATCCAAGGTTTACACGCGCGAAACGCTCAAGCTCGCGCAATCTTTTCCCCCGGGGAACTTCATCCGCAAGGAATTGAAGGCCAGGAAGTGGACGCAGACGCAGTTCGCCTACATCATCGGCCGGCCCGCCCAGTTCGTCAGCGACTTGATCCGGGCGAAGCGGTCGATCACGCCGCAGACGGCGCTGGAGCTGGCGGCGGCGTTCGGCACGTCGGCCCAGCTTTGGCTCAACATGGAACAGTCGTGGCAGTTGTCCCGCGCCAAGCCGGCTGATCCTTCGATTGCCCGTCGCGCGAAGCAGGCCGCGGCGTAGATGCCGGCGGGACGGGCCGGGCGCCCCCGAAGGTGATGCCGTCGTCGCCGGTGACGCACCCGCTGGCAGCGCACGCCCTAGTCGGCCGACGTGAGCTTCAATCCGGTCACCCGGAACCGCGCCGGCCTCACCGGACGATCCTGCTCCGGCGCGTGCGTCGCAGGGCGCTGGCCGGTCGTGAACACGATGCGCTCGAATCGTTCGACGGTCTGCCCGAGCGGCTTCGCTTCGGCCACGATGCGATCGTCATCCCACAACGAGTACTGCCCTCGTTCGGCGTCGGCTGTGAGGCGAATCCGCGCGCTTTTGCCAGCCAGCGGCAGCGTCAACGCGCGTCGGCCGCGCGACCCTTCCAACTGCAGGTGCAGGTGCTCTCCGCCGGGCGACTCCGAGTCCAGAGCGAACGTCACGTCGATCGTCCGCGCGGGGTCGTCGAGCACGCGGAACGCGCGGGCGTAGTCGGCGGGGTCGCCGTCCTCCAGGACGATCGTGGTCGAGCCGTCCGCTTCGGGCGCGGTGGTCACGGGCGCCCACTTCGGGCTGTATGTGTTCCACCCGGTCGCGCCGTCCTCGGCCGGCATCGGCACGCGGCTTACCCAGATGTCCTCCTTGCTCATGCTGTACGCCAGCCACGTCGCGGCGTCGTCGCGCGAGCCGTCGCTGGACCATTCCGAGATCCCCCGCACGTACTGAGGGCCGATTCCTTTGTACAAACCCGAGTAGCGCATGGGCGGAAGCTCCCCGTGGATCACGCGCATGCCGCCGAAGGTGATGCCGTCGTCGCCCGTGACGGCGACGAGGGGAAACCGCTCGGCGAGGCTCGGGTTGTAGGCGAGCAGGTATCGCCCGTCGGCGGTGCGCTGGCCCCACGTCTTGGCCATGCCGGCGACGAGCGTGGGCGGGCGCACCGGCGCCGACCATGTCTCGCCTTCGTCGCGCGACACCATCACCCAGCCCCACTTCATCAGCGCGACGAGGGCGCCGTCCTTGCGGTGATAGAACGACATGGCCTTGCCGAAGCGATCCTTAAAATGCGGGCGCGACGGCTCATCCGCGGGCCAGGCGCCTGAATCATGCCACTTCATCCGGCGGTCGCCGAGAAGCAGGCCGTAGTCGGACTGTTCGAGAAACGGCTTGTTCGCGAGGAGCTGGTTGCAGGCTTCGACGAAGCCCTTGTCGGGCGCGTCGTCGAACATTGGAGGCACGTCGCGCTTTGTCTCTTCGGTCGGCGCGCGCAGGAGGAACACGTCCCCGAGCGAATGATCGTCCTTGATCTCGCGGACGATGACGGGGCCTTTCTGGCGCTCGGTCAGCGGGTCGTTCGACAGTCGCAGCCCCGCGATGGCGAGCATCCGGCCGTTGGAGGCGTGGAAGAAAAACATCCGCAAATGCGTCGATAGCCCCTGCGGGAACAATTCCTTCGGCTCGGACCACATGAACCCGTCGCTCGACGTCGCGTACAACTCGCGCGATTCGCCGGCGTCCTCGTCCTTCTTGCAACTGTCCCATGCCAGGTACAGCCGGCCCTTCCAGCAGCCCATGTCGACGTGGTGATGGTAAGTCCAGCCGTCGCCGTCGCCGCGTGTTGCGCGGAAGACCTGGACGTTGGCGACGCCCGGCGCCGGGGGCAGGCCGGCGTCGGGAAGAGTGAAATCCACGCGCTTCTGCTCGTCGCCGGTGATGACCAGCGGCGGCTCGGCGCCGGGCGCGACGGAAACGGTCAGCAGGAGTAACGCAAGCGGGAGTCGAATCATGATCGCCATGCCCATCTGTACCACTGTAAGCCCGTCCACGTTGCCACGACGATCACGCTCACGTGAAACAGCAGCGGCCGATACCACAGTTGCCCGGTGAAGAGCACGTGCAAAACCGAGATCACGCTGAACAGGTAAGCGAGGACGGCGACGAGCGCCGGGATGAGGTCCGCCATCAAGCGGCGCGGCAGGAGGATAAGCCCTTCGAACAACATCCCCGCAGCACCGACGTACACGACCCACCCCGCCAGCAGCGCCTGGAGAACCCCGACCCACCGGTCCGCCTCCGGCCCACCCAGCGCCGAACCCCAGGTCTCAAGCGCGAGCACGGGCAATCCGAAGACGACCGCCTGGGAGAAGCGGTACTTGTACTCGCGCAGCCGCTGATCGTCGGGGCGTTGGAGAAGAGCGGAAACCGTGGTGGGGTGGTTGGGTGGTGGAGTGGTTGAGCGCGAGAGTTGTTCTTTCACTCCACCACTCAACAACTCCACCACCCAACCCCTCTCAAGCCTCATCCACGCTGCTGCGCTCCGTCGCGCGCTGGGTGAACCCGGTCACGCGGTAGCCCGCTTCCCCTACGGATTGGGTGAGCTGTTTGACGGAGACCCGCTGGGAGTCGAAGAGGACCGACGCCTGCCCGGAGGCGAAATCGACCTCGACCTCATGCACCCCGGGGTGCTGAAGCATCGACTTCTGGATCGCCTTCTCGCACTTGTGGCAATGCATGCCCTCGATGCGAATCAAGGCCAACTGATCGCGGCCGACATCCTCTGGCATGGCCGACCTCCAGCGTGGAACTCCGCGGTCTACGGTAAGACGGAAAGCGGTCGAAGGCAACCGACAAAGGCGACGCGCAGGCGCGCGGGTCCGGTCGGAAAGCTCAAACGTGCGTCGGGGTTCTGAGGCTCCCCAAAACGTCGCGCCGCAGGTCAAGTTCAACTTTCGCCAGGCGCGACAGCTCGGCGTCGATCGCGCTCACCGCCTCATCCATCTTCGGGTAGCGGATCTCGCGATAACCACTCACGGTTTCCGGGGCTTTGAGAACCTTTAACGCTTGCGCGTAGCCTGCGTCGTGCGTCAGGTTGATGCGCTCGAGCAACCCGACGTACCAGTCGCGAAAGGTGACCTCGCGCTTGTGCCAGCCGGGCAGCTTGCGCCACCACTTCATGTGGCGGACGAGCTTGAGCTGCCAGTCGCTGGTCGTGATCTTCAAGCGCACGCGCCACTTCCCAATGTGGAACTCCGGGCTCGTGTGGTGGCGGTAGACGATGCGGTCGCCGTTGGAGACGTCCACGCCGTACTTGGCGATGTCGCGCTGTTTCTTCTCGTAGCGGGTGAGCAGGTACGCGACGTACGGCTCGTCCTTGATCAACATGACCTTCGCGAGGTTCCAGATGGCCGCGTCGGTCGCTTCGAAGTTTCGGGCTGCGCTGTCCGCCCGATACACCTTGCGGACCTGCTCGAGATACTGCTTGGCCAGCGCGTGGTCTTGATACTGGATCAGGTCATAAATGCGGACGGCTAGGTCGTACTTGCTGCTTTCGGGGAGGTCGCGCATCTGCTTCATCGCGCCCTGCACGATTTTCTCGAACTGATCGGCGTACTTGCGCCCGCGCAGGCGCGTCTTGCGGAGGATGCGGCTCTTGTTGGTGACCAGGTGCTCCCACGTGTCCGGCTCGGGCTTGCGCGGGAGCGCGCGGGGCTCCAACGCCAGCTTGCGACCGATGTTGAACGCCTTCATGTTCCGGCGCTGGTCGCGCCGGATGGTGTCCTTGATGGCCCAGGCGATCGAGTGCGCGCTGACCGGGATCAGCCCGAGCTGATACGCGACCCCGACCATCATGATGTTCACGAACTGCTTGGAGCCCAGCCGCCGCTCACAGATTTCCGAGAGGTTCTTGGCGAAGCTGTGGTCGGGCTTGCAGTGGTTGTAGATCTCCTCGCGCAGCTCTTCGGGCTCGAAGTCGTCGCGGCCCAGCAGGCCGTAAACGGTGGGCTGCTTGTGCAGGTTGAGCACGGCGGCGGTGCGGTCCTTGCTGGCGACGCGAAACTGCTCGCGCGGGTCGGTGGCGCGGGTGGCTTCGAGGATGTCGATGCCCAGCAGCAGGTCGGCCTTGCCGTAGGGGATGTTGCCGGTGGTCGGGTACACGACGCCGTCTGAGGAGACTGTGGCACACGCTTCCAGCCCGTGTTTTTTGTTCTTTGATCCAGAAGACACGGGCTGGAAGCCTGTGCCACAACTGTCCTGCACGAACGTGATCTGCCCGTACACGCCACCATTCCGGATGGCGA
>JBBSLV010000058.1:0-12648 GCA_038233535.1 Tepidisphaerales bacterium
GGCCCAGATGACGGCTGAACTCCTCCAGCGGAATGAACTTGCCGCCGTCCTGATGAAATCCGGCCTCGACCTCAACGAGGCCGATCCTGCCCGCCGCCAGCGCGGCGGACGCGCCCTTGAGCACTTCGATATCGTAGCCCTCGGTATCGATTTTGAGGTACTGGACGAACTCGATTCCCTGCTCCTGCATGAATTCGTCGACCGTCCGCACCTCGACAGGCTCATGCCGCCTGCTCTCGTACCCCGAGCGGTTCTGAAGGTCCTCCCGCATCGTGTTCTGGTCAGAGACGCGGTGCAGGAACAGCGTCGCTTGTCGGCGCGATGAGCCGAAGCCAAAGTTGAAGCAACGCACGCGCTCCAAGCGCTGCGACCGCTTCACCAAGCGCTCGAATGCGGGGCGGGACGGCTCGAACGAATACACTTCTGCGTCCGGAAATGCGGCTGCCAGCTGCAGCGCGGTCTCCCCGAAATGCGCGCCCACGTCGAACAACACCCCCGCAGGCGACCAGGAGGTCAGGCTCCTCAGTTCGTTGTACACGTCCGACCCGAGCGGCAATCGCCGGACGATCCGAACGTTGAACGCGCGCTCCGCTAAGTGCTTGATCCGCGTCTTGACTCGCACTCTTGCCTCGGGCAACGAATGATTCTGCAAAAATATCTCCGCTCTCCGCACGCTTTGCGCCGAACCAAAGTCGCTCGTCGGGGGGGGCGAGCGGCCGTCGAAATCGCCGGCTCGCTTACCCCTTCATCCACATATCAGCTACGAATCGATCAAACCATGCGCGCCGCGCGGAGCCAAGGGGCCTCATCAGCCCGAGTATAGTATAGAGTGCCAGCAGCGCCAGGCAAACGCCCGAAACAACCAGCGTTCAGAGAGGCTGGGCCCCGCATCGTCATGCGCATTACCGCCCGCGGAGCGAGCAATAGATTACTTTCCATGATTCGCGCGACAGCGGGCTTGCCCACAGCGCCTTGCGCGCATGCTTTCGTGCGGCAGACACGTGCCCGCCCTTCAGCGCCCACCACGCCCACTTGCGGTGTTGATCGGTCTCGCTCCGCTGTTCGATGCGATCGAATCCGATTTTTCCGTCCGGGGGCAGCGGCAGCCCGCGCCGCTCGTATGCCTCGCGGACCATCTTTCGGCAGCTCTGGAGCTGTAACTTCATCTTTGCGTGGCCGATGCTGGCCATGTGCTGGCGGTATTTCAGCAGCACGTCCGGGAGGTTGGCCAGCCGGCCCACCTCCGCCAATCGGAGGAACAGGTCCAGATCCATTCCCGCCGGCCATTCGCGGTACAACCCGATCTTCTCGACCGCCTCGCGGCGCATCATCAGCGTGGGATGAAACAAGACCTGCCCCCCGCCGGTCAGGTGGGCCGCGTCAATTTCCTCATGCGTCAACCGCCGGTGGCTAGGCATGGTGCGCAGCGCCGCGCCGTCGGCATCGATGAGCAGCACGTGCGCGCCCAGCGCAACGACCTCCCGGTGGTCGCGCAGGAACGACAACTGCTTCTCGAAACGGTCGGGCACACACACGTCGTCGGCGTCCATCCGTGCGATAAACGCACCGGACGAGGCGGCGATGCCATCGTTGCTCGCCTTCCAGCAACCCGTGTTCGGTCGGCTGATCACGGTCACCCGCGCATCCCGCTGCGCGTAAGCCTGTAGAATCGCCAAGCTCCCGTCGTCCGACCCGTCATCAACAGTCACGAACTCGAAGTCGCGAAACGTCTGCGCGAGGATCGAGTCGATCGCCTCCCGGAGGTAGCGCCGGCCATTGAATACGGACATCACCACCGACAAGAGCGGGCTCCTCCGTGCAGGCACATGAAGGGTCGCGGGAGCGGCGAATGCCACATCGGAATTTTGAGCGGCGCCTAAGTCTTGTTCACGACCCTCTCGCGCCGAAATTTGCAAACTCACGGTACCCTTATCGGTTCACGCCTTCTCGAACGCAACCACATCGCTGATACGGATTCAGGACGTGCGCTATCCAATTCACCGGCACCAGTTTTGATTGACAAGCGTCTGCCTGTCCACCTCTGAAATTCCTGACGGAGCGGTGAGCTTCGGCGGATTACGGCGTGAGGCGTCAAATCGTGGAAATGATCCGTTTGAACTTTACGCTGGACGGCGCAACTCTCGTCCCAGAATGGAGAAAGCCCTTCGACGTTCTCGCCGAAGGGCTTCTTGTCCCATCAAGTCGGAGTAACAGGATTTGAACTTTCCGCGGCCACAGTGCTGCGGGTCAGCAAATCAACCTCGATGCGCGATAGCGTTGCGATCGACTGAACGAAAAGTTCTACTGGCGTCCCGCTGGCTCCACTCAGCGGGACGAGTTTGACGTCGCGCAGCAAATCGAACGGTTTTCTTGGGGTAAACTCAACATTCCCAGTGTTCAATCGCACGGTTTTGAGCATGATGTCGCGGATCTCCTGCGCTTGCCGGTATTCAAACGCGGCCATATCCCAGCCAGTCGGGGAGGTTCGTGTCGCGCCACTGACGATACTGTTCCATCGTATCGAACGCGCGGAACGGCGCATCGTCAAGAACGGGCTTGTAGGTTTTGATGAATGCGTATCGCATGCGCTGCTCAAGCGGACGACGGGCGGCGGCCTCGAATTCCGCGAGCCAGTCGGCGGGAATGTCAGACGTCGCTTCGTCGCGTTCGCTCATAACACGCCAAGTTCACGCAGCGCGGCCAGGATGCCGATGCGCCTCTCGCCCCAGAGCCACGCCGGGCGGATGAAGAAACCGGGAAGAACGACCGACGCGATTCTGTCTTCGCTGGGTTCGATCCGGCGATAGGCGTGATGTTCATCCAGCGCGTAGGCCTCGATGCCTTGCGACATGGGATCGATGATCCAGTATTCGCGCACGCCGGCGGTTTCATATTCGAGGTACTTCACGCGCCAGTCGCGCGACTCGCTGTCCGGTGAGACGATCTCCATGATCAGGTCGGGCGCGCCTTCGATGTGAGCCTTCTTGACGATATCGAGTCTGGTTTTTGCAATAAACAGCAGATCAGGCATGCGACGACGGCGCTGTTTGGCGAAGCGGACGAGGAGCTCGGTGGTGAAAACCCGGCCGAGATCGTGGTGCTCCACGAATCCGCGCAGCACCGCCCCAAGCCACAAGTTCAGGTCAATATGCTCGCTGTTGGCGGGTGACATTACGATGACCTCCCCGTCCACCCATTCGGCGCGGACGTCCTCGTCGCACCATGCGAGGAATTCCTCCTCCGTCATGCGCGGCGAAGGCCATGGGTGATCGTTGGCTAGCTCGAACGGCGCCTGTATCGCGGGGGTAATGGACATGTCTCACCTCGTGCGCGATTATACGCTTGACGCTTTCGAGGCAACACCGTGTTTTAGCGCTACGCCGCTTCGAGCAGCAACCCGGTTTTCCCGCCCCACTTGAGCTTGCGGTAGGTTTCGATGGTGACGTTGCCGCTCTGGAGCATCGGCTCGAGCGTCGCGGCGCCGGCGTCGGCGCGGTCGACGAGGAGGCTCAGCCGCGGCATCGCGTGGGCGTCGATCGACAGTTGCGGGACGGCCATCGCGATCAGGTTGCGGTTTTCCACGAGCCACTGATAAGCGCGGCCGATGGCGCGAAGGTCGGTCAATCCGTGACCGGCTTCGCCGATCAAAACGATGCGGCGGTCGCGGGTGACGGCGAGCTTTACCTTGTCGCACATGGGCGGGACAATCGGGCACTCGACCAGCTCGCTGACGCGGTGGCGGAGTATGGCGGAGAGGACCGGTTCGTCGCCGGCCAGGTCGATCACGTCGTCGCCCGTCGTTGACGCAGTTGGCGAGGCAGCGGCGAGCGGCTTCGACTCCACTTCGGTAGGCGTCTGCGGTTGTGGAGGCGTGATGCGCATCGGCTCCTCTTGCTCATGTGCGAGCGCGGCCTGGACTTCAGACCGGGCGGGATCCTCGGCGTCGGTCATTTCTTCTTCGTGGTCTTCTTCGTCTACGGACCGCGGCACGGTCGGGGCGGCGGCGCGTGCGGCCTTGGCCCGGGCGAGGAACTCGCCGATGATTTCCCATTGCGGCGCGACGGCGACCTGCGCCTTGTCGCGCGTGGGGCGGCAGCAGACGGCGAGATGCTCGGCCACCTCGTGCGCGGGCCGCACAATCACCTGCTCTATCAGCGGCCAGTCGAGGAACTGCTGGCAGACGCTGGCGAGCTTGCGGAACACCTTGTCGGCTGAATCGGCGTCGGGGGCATCAAGCAACGCCAGCGACAGCTCCGGCCGGGCGACCAAGCGGTCGGCGGGCGAGCGCGTGTCGGTGAGACCTTTGAGCGTGCGGTAGCAGGAGACGACGCCGTCGTGATCGCAAGTGCTCAGCAGGACCCAGTCGTTTACGTCGCGGAGCAGCACGCGGGCTTCTGGGACGCGCGGGTTCGGGAGGAACAGCAGCCAGCGGTCGACGTCCCAGTTCAGTTCATTAATCGCCTCGGCCATGCGGCGCGGGTCGTACAATTCGGACGCGGCCATCGCGACCTCGCCTGTCGTCGCGCCGACGGTGCCGTCGAAGCACATGAGCCGGAATTCCGACGCGTCGGCCTCGATCAACCCGATGCGCTTGCGCGGCCCGGCGAGGTGGCGGGCATACTGCTTTACCCGGTCGAACTGTTTGCCGTTGAGGTGCGCCCCGATGAGCGCGCTGACCGGAGCGATGTGCTCCTGCTCGAGGTGCTGCGCCGGCGTGCCGTCGGTGGCGGCCTCGGCGCCGAAAACATGGGCGTACTCCTCGGGTGTGAGGTCCATGCTCACGTTCGGCCGCGGAGATGAACCGGGCGGCGGCGTGCGCTGCGGCCTCGGCTGCCCGTTGCCCGCACCGTCGCGGATGCTGCTGAGGAACAGGTGGCTGATCTCGCTCAGCGGGCGGTTCGGCTTGGGATCTTGATCAGGCATGATTTGGTTCCAGTGGCATGGGCGTCTCGCTGCGTCTCGCCCGTGTTCTTTTTTCGAGCTGATTCGGAAAAGCACGGGCGAGACGCCCCCGCCACTGTTAATTCAGGCTACTTCGACGACGTTATTCAATTCGCCGAACTGGTTGGTCTCGACGTACTTGTTGTTTGGATCGGTCACCCACTTGCCGTCGACGACGAGACGGTAGCGGTAGCGTCCGGGCGCGAGCGGGAGCTTCGTCACCCAATGCCCGGGGGCGCCGTTCGTGTGCATGGGCGTCGACATCGGCTGCCAGTTGTTGAAATCGCCGGCGATCAGCACCTTGCGGGCGTCGTTGAACCTGGCGGCAAAGACCACCTCGTCACCCACCTGCTTCACGCCGTAGAACTCGTCGATCTTCTGGGCGGTCGTCTTCGGCTGCTGCTGCTGGGCGACGGGCGCGGGCGTAGCTTCGACTTCCGCGATGCGCGGCGCGACCGCGGGGATGACTTCCAGGTGCTGGGCCGTCGCGACGACGGCCGTGACGGGAGCGGCGTCGGGCTGCGGTTGCGGTTGCGGTTGCGGGGCCGGCTGCGTGGGGATGGTGTTGCGGCCGAATTGAACGTTCGTCAGCTGCGCCAACTGCTTCGCCCGCTGCACAAGCTCGGCCGGACGGCTCAGGCGCTCGCTGGGCGTCGCTTCCAGCTCGGTCGGGCGGTGGCCCATCAGCTCGCGGGCGAGGTTGACGAAATCCTTGTAGCCCCGGCTGCCCGGGTCGTATTCGGTGATGGGCTGGCCGAAGCTGGCGGCTTCCTTCAGCTTCGTGTTGAAGTTAACCGTGCTCTCCATGAGGTAATTGCGGAACTTGCTGCGCAGTTCCGAGAGCACCTCGCGGGCGAGCTTCGTGCGCGTGTCGTAGAGCGTCGGAAGCACGCGGACGAGGATCTCGTTGCTGCACCGCTCCTTCATCATCTCCAGCGTCTCCATCATCTTCGTCAGCCCATGCAGGCTGAAGAACCCGGTCTCCACCGGCACGATTGTCTCGTCGCAAGCGCGCAGCGCGTTGAACGTCAGCAACCCGACGCTCGGGGGACAGTCGAGGATCGCCCACTGGTAATTGTCGCGGACCGCATCCAGCGCGACCTTCAGCCGATCCTCGCGCCCCACCCGGCCGGCGAACACCTGCTCGAACGCCGCCAGCTTGATGTTCGACGGCGCCAGGTCAAAGTCGCTGGCGATCTGCCAGACCACTTCGTTCACTTTTGCGACCTTGCCGTCGTTCTCTTCGATCAGCGCGTCGTAGATCGTGCGCTCGATCTGCTCTTCGGGGACGGCCAGCCCAACGCCGCAGTGGCCCTGGGGGTCCATGTCGACGAGAAGCGTCTTCTGACCGAGGCGCGCGAGACAGGCGGCGAGGTTGATGCTCGTCGTCGTCTTCCCGCACCCGCCCTTTTGATTAATGATGGCGATCGTTCGCATGGCCGACCTTCCTTGGCTGACTGTAGCGGCCAATCCCTCGGCCGCGTATGCCCAGATGTGGGATTGCCCCTGATCCCTGCTGAATTCATCGTCGGGGTATGCTGAAAAACTTGAGCTTATGGGACAGTGGGGAGCTTCATGTTCGACGATCAGTGTCATCCCGGGCCTGGTCAGGCGGCGCGATGGGCGGGGGCGATGCGGAGGGGGAGTGAATCGAACTCTTCGGGAACCCCGGCTCCGTCGGGTCGATATTCAGCGACGACCTGCCGCAGCGCGTGAACCACCTTCTCGCGCGGCGCGTCCGTGACGGATGCCAGCAGGTCCAGCATCCGCGACACCCGCGCCTCGCTCGCCGCGGGCAACTCCCATACACGAATTTTCGGGTGCGACGTCGGACGGGTCTGTTCGTTGTCGTTGGATAGTTCCTCGTACAGCTTTTCCCCCGGGCGGATGCCGCTGAACTGGATGACGATGTCATCGCCCACGCGCAATCCGCTGCGGCGGATCATTTCCTCCGCCAGGTCGAGGATCCGGATCGGTTCGCCCATGTCGAGGATGAAGATCTCCCCGCCCTTCCCGATCGCGCCGGCCTGCATGACGAGCTGGCTGGCCTCGGGGATCGTCATGAAATAGCGGCGCATGTCCGGGTGCGTGACCGTGACCGGCCCGCCGAGTGCGATCTGCTGTTTGAAGATCGGCACCACGCTGCCGGAGGAGCCGAGCACGTTGCCGAAGCGAACGGCGACGAATCGGGTCGAAGAGTTGCCAGTTGTTAGTTGCCAGTTGCCAATGGAAGGCAAATCAAGATTCTTTTCCGCCTTTGACTGGCAACTAACAACTGGCAACTGGCAACTGTTCAAGGATTGCACATACAACTCCGCACACCGCTTCGTCGCGCCCATCACGTTCGTCGGATTGACGGCCTTGTCCGTGCTTACCATCACGAACGCGTCGCACCCCGCGGCCACGGCGGCGTCGGCGACGATTTTCGTGCCGAAGACGTTGTTCTTCACCGCTTCGCCGGGGTTGCTCTCCATCATGGGGACGTGCTTGTGGGCGGCGGCGTGGAAAACGACGTCGGGGCGCTCGGCTTTGAAGATTTCACCGACGCGGACGATGTCGCAGACGTCGGCGACGCACGGGCGGATGTCGGAACCCACCCACTGCTGGCGCAGCTCGCGATCGATCTCGAACAGCGCGTTTTCGGCACGCTCGACGAGAATCAGCCGCTTCGGGCAGAATTTCATGCTCTGGCGGCAAATTTCCGACCCGATGCTCCCCCCGGCGCCGGTTACCATCACGACTTTGCCCGCCAAAAAACGCTGCAACTCCGGCGTGTCGAGGTTGACCGGCTTGCGGCCGAGCAGGTCCAGGACGTCGACCGTGCGCCCGGTTGTCGGGCCCGCAGGCCGGTCCATCAGGCGCCCCACGGCAGACGCCAAGATTGTTCGCAGGTTAAAAATGGGGGAAAACCAGCGCATCGTCCGATTTATCGACTGGATCGCCCGTTAGGGATGAAACCGTTCTCGGACGTAACGTTTGCCTTCCGGGCGGCGACATTCGATAGCGGAGTTGTTGCACCTATAAATTCCGCCGTTATAAACATCACGGCCTGTCCATCTTTCCAGGAGAAGAAAATGCCAAACGCATCGTTCCGCCGGTCTGTTGCCCCCGTTGCGCCCCCCGCAATGGTTGAACAACTCGAGACGCGCCGGCTCATGTCCGCCGAGGTCGTCCCCCAGAACATCCGCGTCCGCCACGTGTCAGTGGACGGGGTGATGATCAACCAGTCGGTCCTGCGAATCCCGACGACCGAGAAGGTCGACATCGCCAATGCCGACCAGATCCAGGTGCGCGGCTTCGCGATCGACACGCTGAACCCGAACCTTCAGAAGAAGATCATCGTCAACGTCGTCGATGCGCGGGTGATCGAGCACAACGAGGGTGAATACGGCATCATCGAGGTTACGACCGATCGGATGATGCGCATGGGCGGGCAGATTTTCTTCTACGAAGGCGCGTTGACGAACCGTTCGGACGGCTCGGCCGTGCCCGAAGACCTCACCGTCCGCGCCCCCAAGGGGCTGAACAAGGAACGATTCACGATGGCCTGCCGCGCGTTCCGGCCGGAGGACGCGAACTTCTTCCACGACACGATGTATACGGAGGCCAATGCCCCGATCGTCGCCGACGGCACCCCATCCGACGCCGAGGTTACGGCCGAGCTCACCGCCTTCCTCGACGCCAAGGTCGCCAAGGGAACGCTCAACCCGAGCCGGCGTGACGCCGCCCTTCGACTGTACAACAACCCGGACAACCGCATCCGCATCCCCAACCATAACCTGCGTGCGGCAATCGCTTCGACGCGCGGCACGCTGTCCGAGGAGGCGGTCGACGTGTTCCTGGGAACGGCGAACGTGACGGGCAAGCCGTATACGTTCATCGACTTCGCCCCCACGTCCGACGCGGCCGTCATCGCCGACACCTCGATCACCTCACAGAACCGGTTGGAGATGCGCATCAAGCCGACGTTCAGCGGCGAGCACTTCGCGGCGCTCTCGGCGATCCTGGCGCACGAGTCGCTTCACCAGGACAGGACGTTCACGATTCAGGAGGAAGTGGTCGCCAACCTGGTGCAGGACGTGGTCTACGCCCAGCAGTTGGACGTCGATCCGGCCGTCGCGTCCGAGGGCACGTCGCTCGTGCAGGTGCTTAACACGCAGCAGGTCGCGCTGATCAACTCCGGCCGGTCGCTGTTCCCGGTCACCGGACTGCTGGCAGGCCCGATCCTGCATGGCAACCGCGGCGTGTTCCCGGGCGGCAAGCTGATTCCAGGCGGCAAGTACATCAGCTATGCCGACTACCTGACGCGGCAGTACGAATCGCGCGGCGGGACCAGCGGAACGTCGCCGGGCAACGCGACGCTTGATGGGTACGTTGCGCGGTTCGCCGATCCCCAGCTCCCCACGCCGGCGCCGGCCGGCCCGTTCAGCGACGAGTTGATCACGCGCCTGGATGCAACGCTCTACCCGGTGCTCACCAACGCCCTGGTAATCCGCACTGCCAACACGCTGCGGATGTCCGTGGCGTAGACTGAAAAGCACGAAATCCTAAGCACCAAATCCGAAATAAATCCTCAAGCAGAAAAGAAGAAAGCTCCAAACGGGAAGTTCCCGGTTTGGAGCTTTTTTCTTTTTGTCGGCCTTGAAATTTGTTTCGGATTTCGTGCTTCATCCGTCTACACCCGCGACTTGAGCTTCAGCGCGTTCTCCACCGCCGGGCGGCCCATCGGGTAGTACTGGAAGCCGGTCTCGCGCATCACGTCGCGCAGAAGGCAGTTTCGGCCGTCGAAGATGATCGGCGCGTTCATCGTCGCCGCGATCTTGCGGAACGGAAGCGTCGTGTACTGCGGCCAATCGGTCAGCAGCGCGACGGCGTCGGCGCCGGCGGCGGCGGTCACCGGATCGTGGCACCACTCAACCTGCTCCTTGAACACCTGCTTCATGTTCTCCATCCCCTTGTAGTCGTGCGCCTTCACGTGGGCGCCCTTCTCCAGGAGGTACTGGATCACGTCGATCGCCGCCGACTCGCGGATGTCGTCGGTGTCGGCCTTGAACGCCAAGCCCCACACGGCGATCGTCGCGCCGGCAATCGGCCGGCCAAGCTTGGCCTCGATCTTGTCGGCGAAGCGCTTCTTCTGGTTCTTGTTGATCGTCTGAATCGCGTTGACGAACAAATTCTCGTGCCCGACCGCGCGGCTGATGTGCTCCATCGCCGCCACGTCCTTCGGAAAGCAGCTCCCGCCGTACCCGCAACCCGCGCGGAGGAACGCCGGGCCGATGCGGCTGTCGGAGCCGATGCCCTTGCGAATGTCCTCGACGTCGGCGCCGTACGCTTCACAAAGGATCGTCATCTCGTTCATGAACGAGATGCGCGCCGCAAGCATGCTGTTGGCCGCGTATTTCGTCAGCTCCGACGACTCCCAGTTCATCGTGAGGAAGTTCTCCTCGCTCTTGATGAGCGGGTCGTACAGCCGGCGCATCATGCGGAACGCCTCGGGGCTTTCGCCGCCGACCACAATGCGGTCGGGGTTGAGGCAGTCCTGCACGGCCGTGCCTTCCTTGAGGAATTCGGGGTTGGAGACGACCTGAACGTGTGCTTTCGTCTGCGTCTTGAGGAAGTTGTAGAGCTTGCGGTTCGTGCCCGCGGGGACGGTCGACTTCACGATGATCGTGACGAGGTAGTCGCTTTTGTTCTCCGCCAGCGCATCGCACACTTCCTTGCCGGCGCCTTCGAGATAGCTCATGTCAACCGTGCCGTCGGGCTTGGGCGGGGTGCCGACGCACAGGAAGACGATCTCCGCGTCCTTCACAGCCGCCTGCACATCGTTCGTGAATTGGAGCTGACCCGAAGCGTAGTTCTCCTGCATCAGTTCCTGAAGGCCCGGCTCGAAGATCGGGCAGTGGCCGTCCTGAAGCGTCTTGAGCTTGCGCGCGTCCTTCTCGACGCCGCGCACCGTGTGCCCGATGCTGGCCAGACAGGTGCCCGTGACCAGGCCGACGTAACCGCAACCGATAATCGTAACGTCCATGATTTACCCTCAGCTCGCTCTATTCTTTGACATGAGACTCCGTCGGCGTCGCGAAGCGGGCATCCCGGTCGGCGAACGACGGGACTGTGCGCACGACCGGCGACGCAGCCGACGGTTTCTCGCTCATCTGACATCGGACGAATGCCCCGGCGACCTTGTTACCCCGGCGGCGGGATTCTCGAATATCCCCGGAGCCCGGGAACGTAATCCCAAAACCGCGCATTTTCAATGATGGGACGCCCCACCACGCCCCACCCAAACGTGCGTTTATGGCACTTCCTGCCGCTCGCGGTCTTCCCGCCGCCCGCGCCCGACCCATGCAGCGCCGTGAATGTGTTCGGCGAGCTCATCCGTGTCCGGTCGCTCTCGCACTTCCAGGACCGTGCTTGGGTCGATCGTCGGGACGGCGGCGGACAGGTCATCGATGTCCAATGGGTTGCGCGTCACCACGCGCGGCTTCTCGTGCACCATGCCCATCTTGTACGCCGCCACGATGATCGAGCCGAACACCACCAGATACACCGCCACCGCGTAGCGGGTTCGCATGAATACGATCGTCGCCCCCAGCAGTGCGAACGCGATGGCCAGACCGTAGCTGATCAGCACCGTCTGCTTCACGCTGAAGCCGCGGGCGACGAGCTGGTGGTGGAAGTGGAACTTGTCGGGGCTGAAGACCGGCCGGCCGTTCACGTATCGGCGGGCGAAGGCGAGGATCGTGTCGAGCACGGGCAGCGCGAAGATCACCATCGACGCCAGAAACCACTTCGGCCGCTCCTGGGCCATCAGGATCAGCGTCGTGGCGCACGCGAAGCCGAGGAACATGCTGCCCGTGTCGCCCATGAAGATCGACGCGGGGTTGAAGTTGTACGGGATGAACCCCAGCAGCGCCCCGAGCAGAGCCAGCCCGAGCACGACGCGCAGCGCGTCCCAGTTGCTGTTAATCCCCCCGCCGTACATCGCCATGTGGACGGCAAGGAACAGGAACCCCGCCGCGATGATCGCCGTCACCCCACCGCACAGCCCGTCCAGGCCGTCCATCAGGTTCGTCGCGTTGCAGCAGAACACGACCAGCGCGATCACCAGCGCGCTGCTCACCCCGACCACGAACCAGTCGGGAAACAGCGGCGTGCCCTGCGCCACCAAGCCGAGCGACTGAAGCATCTCCGGTCCGAGCAGCAACTGGAGGCGCGTTCCAATGGGCGTAAGGATCCCGCTCGCGCAGCGCACTCCCACTCCCTCAATCAGCAGACAGACGGCGGCAAAGACCTGCCCGCCGATCTTCATCCACGGGTTGATCCGCCGGATGTCGTCCCACAGCCCGAGGATTACGATCACGCACGCGCCCAGCACGATGCTGAACCGCACGTGTACGTACGGCAACAGCCCTGGCTCGCTGCGATGAAGGCTGAGAAACTGGCTCAGTGCCAGCCCCGCAATCCACCCCAGAAAGACGGCGACGCCTCCCAACTAAGCGACCGGCGTGCTGTGCATCTTGCGCACGGTGTCGGGCTCGTCGATGATGTTGTAGTGCGTCGCGACGGTCCGCATGACCGGCGTGAAGATGAAGCTGACGAGAAAGGCGGCGTAAAAGACGTAGATGTACGGCGAGAGCACTTCGTCGGCGGAAACGGCGCCAACCGAGACTTGCGCGAGAAGTTGGGTGAGTGAAAGGGTGAGCA
>JBBSLV010000059.1:0-12609 GCA_038233535.1 Tepidisphaerales bacterium
GGCGTCGTCGCCCGGGTCCTCGACGATGCGTGACTCGAACACGAGGACGGCGACGAACCATTGCTCAGTGGGTATGGTTTCCATGGCAGACTAACGTAATGCCGTTGAGCGGCCGCGGCGGCGCACGCGCGACGCTCGACCGCAGATAAAGTATCGCCGCCGCGGTCCGCTCCAGCGGCGGGTTAGTCGGCGTCGCGACTACGCGTTACCTCACGCCGTCCTTGATCAACTTGCCGCACTCCGGGCATCGCTCCGGGGAGGCCCGCAGGTCATAACCACACATCGGGCAGAGACCATGCCGCTCGCGGTGGCGCTTCCGCGAATTCACCGTTATCCACGTGATGAAGGCGATGGTGAGGATGGCCGCCGCGACCGCCGATAGCTCGTGGCCCGCAAAGAGATATGCGATCCAACAGAGGACCGCAAAGGTCAGCTCGATGGCGGGGATGTGCCGCTTCGGCCTCGTGCGCAACTGCTTCATAAGGACGCTAAGGCGCAGCGGGGTACCCCATCGGAGCTGCCCCCGCCGACTAACTCTGATTAACCTGACCGATCGTGCAACATAACACGACGCGTTCAGTCATCATTAAATCGGAATCGGAGTTATTGCAAGATTTAACTGGAACAGACCGACGATGTTTGGTAAATGTTTGCATCATGAAGCTTCTTGAACGGGTGGCGCTGGTGGCCCGGCGACGGGGGTTGGCGGAGGCCACCTCGACCGTCTACTCCGCGTGGATTCGTGAGTTTTTACGCGTTAGCGCGCGCGATGCCGGCGCGTGGCGGCGGCCGGAGGAACTGGGGACCGCCGATGTCGAGTTGTTCCTCAATGAGCTGGTTGGCAAACGGCATCTCTCCGCGTCCGCTCAAAACCAGGCTCTGTGCGCACTGGTCTTTCTATATCGGCACGTTCTGGAGAACGTTATCGCGCAGGACCACCTCGGGAAGTTCGTTCTTTTGCGCTCGACGCGGGCCAAGCGGGTTCCGACGGTCCTGTCGGTCGACGAAGTGATGCGTGTCATCGACGCGGTCCGGCCTGATTGCATCTCTCGACTGATGATCGAGTTACTGTATGGGACGGGCATGCGCGTCGCCGAGTGCTGCACGCTGCGGGTCAGGGATGTCGACCTCGGTCGGGCGCAAATTATCATCCGTGCGGGGAAAGGGGATAAGGACCGCGTGGTCATGCTGCCGCAGCGTCTCGAAGCGCGACTCGTCGAGCAGTTGCAACGCGTCGAGCAGGGCTGGCGTGACGATGTGGCGCGGGGTGGCGGCTACGCGCCGATCCCGGATGCGTTGCTTCACAAGCGGCCCCGTGCGGGGCGCGAATTGCCGTGGCAGTATCTGTTTCCCTCCACGATTCTCCGCCGCGATGAATGCGGGCGCGGCACGCGGTGGCATGTTCATCCGTCGTCACTGGATCGCGTCGTTTACGCCTCGGCTCAGCGCGCGCACCTTGGCAAGCGAGTAACGTGCCACACCTTCCGCCACAGCTTCGCCACGCACCTTCTGGAAAGCGGCTACGACATCCGCCAGGTCCAGACGCTGCTCGGGCATGCGAGCTTGAAGACGACGATGATTTACACCCACGTCATGAACCGCCCGGCCGTTTCCGTCACCAGCCCGCTGGACCGGCTGCCGGCCGCTATGTGAGGGCGGCCGTGCCCTGACGCAGCTTTCAGATTTTCTCCGCAGAAAACTTGCTCTCCAAGGTCCAACTACGGGGACGCAATCCGTTTTTGAACAACTACGGGCCCCGCGCGATTAACGTGGACGTTCATCACGGCGACTCAACTCTGCTCGAATTTGGAATGAACTTGCTTCGCCACGGGTGTTAGGGTATCATTCGGGTCAGCGCCGCGCACGCGGCGCACCCTTGGCGTCCGCCGCGGGACGTTGGGATGACTTCATCACGCGGCGGTCTTGCGGGGAAAGGCACGGGGTTCGTCATGTCTATTTCGTTTCCCACCGGCGATTCCAAGTCCACGCTCGAAACCATTCGTGAGCAGCGCGCCGGGACAACGCGCGCGACGACTCCGCGCGCGACGAGTTCGGCGCGCATCGAAGCCAACCGCCGAAACAGTCGCAAGAGCACCGGGCCGAGGACGATCGAGGGCAAACGCCGCGCGTCGCGCAACGCGATGAAGCATGGGCTTTGCCGGACGCTCTCGTGTTTGCCCAGCGAGTGCGAGGCGACGTTTCTCACGTTCGTCGCCGAGCTCGAAACGGAGCTGCGCCCGGCGACGGCGATGCAGCGGTTGGCGTTCAACCAGATCGCCAGCCTCATCTGGCGGCTGGAGCGGTTGCCGGAGGCGCAGACGAAACTGTTCGCCGAGGAGCTGGCGAAGGTCGAATCGGACGACGATTCGGAGGAGTCGTTGTCTCCGTCGGACGTGCTGGCCCGGCGGTTCAGCGATGCGCCGGGGAACAACGGTTTTGCGCTGATGGAGCGTTACGAGCGCGGGATGCGCAACCAGTTGCTCCGACTGTTGCGGCAGTTCGATCAGTTGAAGAAGCAGCGCGTGACGACGCCGTATGACGAGGAGGAGGTGGCGGAGATGAAGCGGGCGAAGTACGAGCAACAGCTGCGCGACGACGAGGAACGGTACGAGCAAACGCGACAGCGCAACGCGCGCCTGGACGCGGAGCGGGGCGGGGCGCCCGGGGTGCGCTCGGTCGAACGGGCACCGGGCGAGATGGCAGCGGGCGCGGCGTCCCCGGCGGTCCAGAGCGACAGCGCCGGGCCGCGCGGTTCGGTCGTGGAGGTGGAAGCGGGGACGGTGATCGAATTATCGCACGCGGTCGAAACGGAACACGCGGTTGAAGCAGGGCGCGGGGTCGAGACGGGGCACGCCGTCGAAACGGCGCGGCCCGGCGCTGGCGCTTTGGACCGCCGGGAGGATGACGCATCGGATGACGCCACGACGGAACGAAGCCAATCGAAGCCAATTGAAAACGTCGATTCTGATCAACCAGCCGGAAAATGCGTCATGTCGGACAATGCGCCGGTGACGGAACGAAGCCAACGCGAAGGGTTCGGGGTCGGGGTGTTCCTCGGGTCGATCGAGGCGACGGGCGATCCGTCCCCGCAGCGCGTGGCGTCGCCACGATCGTTCTCTATAATCCCACCCATCACACGGGGAACGAATCGATGAGGGACGAATCGATGATGACGGCACATCAGATCGCGCGCGTGTTGCAGGACCGGTTCGGGGAGCGAATCAGCGCGTCGTTTCCCGACGACAACCACCCGCGCGTGCATGTGAACGCCGGCGACTGGCGCGAGATCGCCGAGTTTTGCCTGCGCGAGCCGGAGCTGAAGCTCGACTGGCTCGCCAACCACAGCGGCGTTGATTACGTGGCCGACGAGCAGTTCTGCGTGGTGCACGATTTGTGGAGCTTCGATCACCACCACAGCTTCGCGGTGAAGGTGTTCTGCCCGCGCGACACCCCGAGCGTGCCGAGCGTCGCGGACCTCTGGCCCGCCGCCGACTGGCACGAGCGCGAGGCGTATGACATGTTCGGGATCGTTTTTGAAGGCCACCCCGATTTGCGCCGGATCCTCTGCGCCGACGACTGGGAAGGGTTCCCGCTGCGCAAGGATTACGTCTTTCCGCGCGAGTACCATGGGATCCCCGCGAGCGTGGAACTCGACTGGCAACAGAAGCCGGACTATCCGAAATGATGATTTTGTCCGAAACCCGCTTTTTTCCATCGCGCTGCTTCAGAATAGCGTTGCGGCGTGACCGAAATGGGTGTTTTGTCCGGAACCTGCGCTTTTTCCCCGCCGGAGATTCTTTCGTGATGCGGGACACGACGGGACTTGCAATCTTGTCGGAGCGGTCTACCATAAGATGCGAAGTAGTTGACGCCGCCCATCGATCGAGCCGGGCGACGCGACGAACCAACAGGGCTCCGAGCGGTGAAATTCCGTTGGAGTTTTTTTGTCGGGGGTATTCCCCGAAGAAGGTTCCCCCCCTCCTTCTTCAACCCCCGACATTTGTACAACCGACGCCGCGGGTCGATTTTGACCCGCGGCGTCTTTGTTTTGCGCCCCTGCCGTTTGAGCGCCGGCGAAGCAACCGGAGATGGCGCGTCAGATGGCGCGTCGCCGGTTGCGAAGACGTTCCATTCACGCCGACGCACGGCCTGCCTGGAGCAGGCGCAGCGGCTGGGCCCGCGCGACGCTCGCCGCGGGCCAGAGGCTGGCGAGGAGGGCGATGAGCATGACCAGGCCGGTCCCGATCCACACGATGTTCCACGGGACATCCACGGGCGGGACGTACCCGATCGTGTGCCGGCTGAAGCCGCGGGCGTTGAGGCTCATCAGCGCCCCCGCCGCCAGCCCCAGAGCGCATCCGACGCACCCGAGCAGCGCGGCCTCGGCGAGGACCAGTCGAAGGAGCTGGCTGCGCGTCGCGCCGATGCTGCGGAGAATGCCGAACTGCCAGCGCCGGCTGCGGATGCTGGCCATGATCGTGTTGGTGACCCCCAGCGACGCGACCGCCATCGCCGCGAACGCGACGCTGCTGACGAGCATCAGCACCTGCTGGAACGCGCTGGTCACCGCGTGCTTCACCTGCCGCACGTCGTACGCCTGCATGCCCATCAACCCGACCTTCTCGCGCACCCGCTCGATCATCTCTTCGCGCGAGACGTGGTATTCCAGATTGGCGGCGAAGAGGTAGACGCGCTCGACGCCGAAGTCCTGCTTCGCATCAGCCAGCGACCCGAACACGCTGGCGGCCGTGCGCTTGTCGAACTGCCGGCCCAGATCCTGCGTGCTAACGATCACGTCCATCCCTGGGGACCAGACCACGCCGGCGACCGTATAATCGACCGTGCCGTGCTTCGGGGTTTTCAGCGCCAGTTTGTCGCCTACGCTCAACCCTTTGAGTTGCCGGAACTCCTCGGTGACGATGACATGCCTGCCCTTGCGAAGCATCGCCTGCGCCGCCTCTGGCGTGCCTTCGCGGAAGTCGAGCTCCATCAGCTTGAATGCCTTGTCGGGATCGATGCCGAAGAACATCGTCGCATCGGGCATCATCGCCATGCCCGCCAGCGCGAAGATGCCGCTGCCGAATTCGGGCGAGGCGATGGCGATGGGCATCAGCTCGTCGTCCTTAATGCCGGGGACTTCCGCAAGCAGCCGCACGCGCTGTTCGTTGAGCGGGGTGAGCGGAGGCGCGGCGATGAAGATGTCGGGGAACTTGTTGGGCAGCTTCCATCCGCTGAGCATCGAGTTGCCCTGCGTCTGCATGACGATGAGGATCGACAGCCCGACCATCAGCGCCGCGCACGTTCCCGCCGCGCGCCACACGCCGCTGGAAAGCTGCTGGCGGAGCAGCGCGTAGCGCAGCCCGAGCATCGGCGCGACCAGCGGTCCGAGAACGCGCTCGATGGCAATGACGAACATCGGCGCGAGCAGGAAGAACCCCACCATCACGCCGGGCAGCCCGAGGAAGAAGTGGCCGTAGAAGCGGATGACGCGGGCGGCGTCGGGGGAACGGGTGAGCCGGTCAATCGGGCCGAACATGAGGAACGTGTCGATCAGCGCCAGGACAAGGCCGACGAGGGCGAACCCCCACGGGACGCCGTGGGTTCGCGATGCCGCGAGCGGCGACATCGCCTCCAGCGGTTTGGCGCGCATGGCCGACCACGCGGGCAGGAAGCTGGCCGCCAGCGCCGCGAGCATCGAGCCGATGGCGCCGAAGAGAAGCCCGCCCCAACTGATCGCAACCCCTTCCGTGAGAAAGTCCCGCGCCGCGGGGAGCGAGACGAGGATCTTCACCCACAGCAGCCCCAGCGGGATGCCGATGATCACACCGACGGTCGCGAGGATCAGCCCTTCGATCACGACGAGCCACCCGACGCGCGACCGCTCCATGCCGATCGCGCGAAGCATCGCCAGCGTGCGCTGGCGCTCGGTCACGCCCATCGACAACGCGCTGAAGATGATGAACGTCGCGGCCACCATCGACACGGTTCCGCCGAGGTAGCTGAGCAGTTGCATCGTCTGGAGGTTCTTCTCCAATTCGCTGCGGTGCTCGCGCGTCGCGCGGATGCGCAGCAGCGGGTCGATCGACTTGAGCTTCGGGGTCCAGCGCGAGACGAACGCGACGGTGTCGGCGCCGTCGTGCAGCTCAATCATCACGCGGTTCACCTGGTTTGGATTGTCCGGCAGCAGGAAGTTCTGGAGCGTGCGCAGCGGCAGGTACACCGTCTGCACCTGCGACGCGATGAACCCGGGCTTGTGGACGATGGCGACGACGGTCAGCGGGAGCTTTTTGTCGCCGCTGGGGAGCACGACCGTATCGCCGACCTTCAGGTTCAGCAGTTCGGCGGCAACCTGATCGATCACGGCGACGTCGCCGGCGTCGCCGTCGAACCACTCGCCTTCAACAAGCTTCAGCCGGTCGGCGCGCTTGTCCTGCGACCTGCGAATACCGATGACCTGCGCCGGCCGGGTCATGCCACCCGTTTCCACAGTCGTCAACGTCAGCTCGGTTTCGAGCCGGGTGGTGACGCGATCCACATCAGAATCGGCCTCGACCTGGGCGACCATCGCTTCGCTCATGGCCCCGCGGTTGTCGTTCTGGCGGATGATCTGGGCATCGGTCGTGCCAATGAACCGCTCGAGAAACGTTTCCGCCGCCGCGTGCGCCGAGGCGTACCCGCTGGTCACGGCCACGACCAGGCTGACCGACAGCGCGACGGCGGCGACCGTCAGCGCGAGGCGCACGCGATGGGCGAAGAAGTTCGAGATGGAGAGCTTGAGAAGGGGCATGTGAAGGCAAGCACGATCGTTCCAGCAGCCGCGGGTGAATCGGAAAAGTTTTGCACCCTTGAGACATATACGGAGGGTCGCCCAAAAGTGTCACCCTGAGGTACTCCGAAGGGTCTCCCGCGTCAGATGGTGAAGATTCTTCGGAGTACCTCGGAATGACAAACGTACGGTTACGTGAGGGAACTGACTTCTCATGCATCCTCGTACGCTTGCATGGCAAGGGGGATGGACTGCACGCCCGTGTCGATCATCGCCGGACCCACCCAGCGATCTCCGATGCGCCGGTAGCCGCATTCATCGAGGATGCTCGGCGTGTCCTCCGATTCGAGGAAAGCCGGACAGCCTCAGCCAACGCGACCCTCGCCTCTTCCACCGTGGGGGCGCTGGTCGCCACGTCCAACGGCGTGGCGCGCACGATGTACTGCCCGGTTTCCGGATCGTGCCACATCTGAATGGCGGTCTCGATTCGCATCAATCTGATTCTAGCCGATGCCGGCCGCCGGGACACGCTCATTTCAGCGCAGGGACTCCTGGTATCGCACCGCCAACCCTTCGCCATTCTTCGCTTCTTCCGTGGCAAACCGCTCGACGAGCCTGCCGTCCTTCAGCACCGCGACTTCTCCCGCATACGCCGCGACGCTCGGCTCGTGGGTGACCATCACGATGGTCTTGTTATGAATCACCGACAAATCGCGGAGCAGCTCGCACACCGCCCGACTGTTGGCGGAATCGAGGTTGCCGGTGGGTTCGTCGGCGAGGATGACGGCGGGGTCGGTCACCAGCGCCCGCCCGATCGCGACGCGCTGCTGTTCCCCGCCGCTCATGGCGTCGGGGCGGTGCTTGCGTCGCGCGGTCATGCCGAGGCTGGCGAGCAGATCGTCGACCTTCGGGGCGATCTCGCGTGCGCTTTTGCCATCGAGCATCAGCGGGAGCGCGACGTTTTCCTCCGCCGTCAGAGTGGGGATCAGGTTGAACGACTGGAAGACCAACCCGATCTGCCGTCGGCGGAACAGCGTCAGCTTCTTGTCGCTGAGCGTGGCCAGGTCCGTGCCGTTGACGAGCACGCGCCCGGTGTCTGCGGAGGCCAGCCCGGCCATGAGGTGCAGCAGCGTGCTCTTGCCCGATCCGCTGGCGCCCATGACGGCGAGAAACTGCCCCGCCGCCACGTCCAGCGAAATGCCCGCCAGCGCGTCGATATCGGTTTGACCCTGCCGGAAGCGCTTGGTCACATTTTCGACGACCAGTGGGGACATCGGGGTAACTATAGGAGAAGAAGCCGGGAGCCAGAAGCCAGGAGCCGGCAGAAATGCATCAGGCGATTCCCTTCCTCCGTGCCGGCTTCCGGCTTCCGGCTTCTTCTCCCCCCTTTCCTCCCCCCTCCTACAATTCCCCGATGCGCCTGCTCATCACCGGTGATCTGCACTACAACCACCCCAAGAGCCGGCCGCTTGCCGACGAGCTGATCGGCCGCATGAACGAAGCCGGCGGCGATGTGCTGCTCCTCGTCGGGGACACCGCCGTCGCCGACGGTGACACGCTTGAGCAATGTTTGTCGCGATTCCGCTTCACGGGTGAGAAGCTTTTCGTCGCCGGCAATCACGAGCTGTGGACGCACGGGCCGGACAGCTACGCGGTGTTCAAGGAGCAGTTGCCGCGCCGCGTGCGCGAGCTGGGCTGGCGATGGCTTCAGGACGAGCCGTTCATCGCCGGCGACACGACGATCGTCGGCAGCGTCGGGTGGTACGACTATACCTTCGCGCAGGACAGCCTGGGCATTCCGCACCGTTTTTACGAAGCCAAGCTCTCTCCCGGCGCGGCCGAGAACGTGGAGGAGTGGTCGTTCCTACTCGAGCGCGACGACGACATCCCGCCGCACGCGCGCGAGGTCGTCGCGCGGTGGAACGACGGGCGGTTCGTGAAGCTGCACCGAAGCGACAAGGCGTTTCTCGAAGAGTTGTGCACGCAGCTCCAATCGCAGCTTGTCGAGTCGACCATGACGCGCATCATCGCCGCGATTCACCACCTCCCCTTCCGCGCGCTCCTGCCGCCGCCGGCTTCGGCGCAGTGGGACTTCGCCAAGGCGTACCTCGGCAGCGAGCGGCTCAGCGAGTTGCTCCTGCGTTTCCCCGCCGTGACGAACGTGTTCTGCGGCCACAGCCACTTCCCCGCCGAAGCGACGGTCGGCCACGTCCACGCGGTCAACATCGGCAGCGGATACCGCGGCAAGACGTTCAAGACGATGGACGTGTGATCTTCGCCGCAGTCGTTCCGTGGAGGGGGAACAGGGAATAAGTCCATTTCTCAGCCATCAATTGTACTTCTCCCTGTTTCTTCCTGTTTCTTCCACGAGCAGACGAAGCAACGATCGTTCGGCGGGGTTGACGGCAGGTCGTTCGACGGGGCTTACGCGTCATGCGCGGTCGAATAGCTCTGTCATCGCCCGCAGTCGCGCCGCCACCGGCGCCGTCAGCTTGCCGGGCGGGACGCGCCAGCGCCAGTTTTCCTCGGCGGCGCCGGGAACGTTCATCCGCGCATCGGCGCCAAGCCCCAGCACGTCCTGCAATGGAAAGATTACCGTATCGGCGACGCTTCCCATCACGGCGCGGATCATGTCCTTCGGGACGCTCGACGCGCTCTTTGCGTTGAGGTAGCGCATCGCCTTCCGAACCTCCGCTGCCGGCGCCGACGCGGGGTCGACGCTGCGCTGCGCCAGCTCGGCGAACCAGCCGGCGGAGGTGTTGTTGTCGTGCGTGCCCGTGTACGCGACGGAGTGCCGGGGGTAGCGGTGCGGCAGGTGGTAGTCTCCGCCGGGGCCGAAGCCGAACTGGATGACGCGCATGCCGGGGAATTTGCACCGGTCGCGCAGCGCCTCGGCCTCGGGCGTGAGCGCGCCCAGGTCTTCAGCGATGATCGGGACGTCGCCCAGCGCGCGCTTCAAGGCGTCGAAGATCGCCTTGTGCGGCCCCGGCAGCCATGTGCCGCGGCGGGCGGTCTTCGCGCCGGCGGGCACGCCCCACGTGCGCAGGAACCCAAGGAAGTGGTCGATGCGCACCCCGTCGAAGCGGCTCAGCATCGACGCGAAGCGCGCGACCCACCACGCGAAGTCCGTCCGATGGTGCTCGTCCCAGCGGTACTGCGGGTGGCCCCACAATTGCCCGTCGGTGCAGAAGTCGTCGGGGGGGGCGCCGGAGAGGTATTTCGGCCGGCCGGAACGGTCGAGGACAAACAGCTCGGGGTTCGCCCAGACATCGGAGCTGTCCAAGCCGACGAAAATCGGGATGTCCCCGACCAGACCGATCTGCTTTTCGGCGCAGCGGTTGCGGAGCTGCGACCACTGCCGGTCGAACAGGAACTGGCAGAAGGCGTGGAAGCGCACCTCGTCGGCCAGCTCGCGCCGCGCCCCCGCGAGCGAGGTGGCGCGGCGCAGCCTGACGTCGCGCGGCCAGTCAAGCCAGGCGCGACCGTCGTAATGATCCATCAGCGCGCTGAACAGCGCGAAGTCGTCGAGCCAGTCGCGCTGCGCGGCGCAATACATATCGAATGGTTCATGTCGCGTGGGATCGCGTTCGAAGCCGGCAAACGCGCGGCGGAGGAGTTTGCCTCGACGACGGATGGTCGCGGGATAGTTCACCCGGCGATCATCAAACGGTCCGCCGGCCCCCTTCAGATCCGTGCGATCGAGCAGTCCGTCCTCGCGCAGCCGCTCGGGGCTGATCAACCAGATGCTGCCGGCGAACGCGGAGTAGGAGGTGTACGGCGAATTGCCGGGGGGCCGGCCCGGCGGACCGACCGGAAGCATCTGCCACCAGCGCTGTCCCGCTTCGGCGAGAAAGTCGACGAACGCATGCGAGGCGGGACCCAAGTCGCCATGCCCATGTGGGCCAGACAGGCTCGTGGGATGCAGCAGGATCCCGCTGGCGCGTCGATCAAAGCGAAACGACGAGCGCGGACGTCTAAGCGGTGAGGTGGCGACGGCAGGCATGGTTTGTGTGATGTGTAACCGGGGAAGCTCGCCGGGGGGACCGGCAAAAGATTAAGCGGGCAAAGATTTGGAGTGTTGCGCGCCTCCAGCGTTGCGTCTGAACCCGCGGCGCAGAGGATTCCGGTGAAGGACGGCGCCTGCTGAGTCACGCTGCCCCCCCCTACGGTACGACCATGGTCGCGCCGCCGGGGGCGGCGTCGACGGCAGACGTGAATGAACCGGTGCCAAGGCGCGCTATGACCATCGCACGTGCAACTCGATTATTGGTGGGTTTCGTCGCGCTGCTGATCATCGGGTGGTCGTTCCTCGACGTCGGGCGGCGAGCGGTCGGGCTGTCGCAGGGCGCGATCGACCACAGGGTGAACCTCACGATCATGCACTGGGGGGAGCAGGCGGAGGACGCCGTTGTCGCCCAGCTCATCGAGCGCTACATGCGCGAGAACCCGCATGTCCACATCACGCGCATCAACCCGGGAGCCAACGATTTCCGCTCGAAGCTCAAGACGATGCTCGCCGCCGGCACCCCGCCGGACGTGTTTTACCTCCCACCCGACATCTTCCCGGAGCTGGCCAGCCTGAAGCTCGTCGCGCCGCTGGACGACTTCATCGCCAGGGACATCAAGCAAGGCGGCCCCGCGACGCAAGCGCTGTATGACGACTTCTTTCCGATCATCATGGACGCCTACCGCTTCGACGGTTCCACCGGTCGGATCGGCAGCGGCCCGCTGTACGGCATCACCAAGGACTTCACGACGTCCGTCTTTTACGTGAACCTCGATCTGTTCGAGCAGGCGGGTATTCCCGTGCCCTATGACGGGTGGACGTGGGACGAGTTCGAGGAGGCCTGCCGCAGGATCGCCGCGCTCAGCGATCGCCCGGAGTACACCGGCCGGCGCATCTACGGCGCCAGCTTCGACCTCTGGTCCGACACGCTGCGGCAGATCGTCTGGAGCTTCGGCGGAGATTTCTTCGGTCCCGGCGGGTTCGACGACGTCACGCTCGACGAGCCGCCCGCGCAGGAAGCGCTGGAATTCATCCGCCGGCTGCGCTTCGTCGACCAGACCGTCTACAACAACACCGGCGTCTCCACCGAAGGCAAGCAGGAGTTCTTCACCGGGAACGTCGGCGCCATCGGCCCGTATGGGCGCTGGATGACGCCCCGCTACGCGAGCATCGAAAACTTCCGCTGGGACATCGTCCCCGTCCCCTACAAGTCGAAGGAGCACCAGGCGAGCCTGATCTTCTACAACGCCTGGGCCATGTCGACCAAGACCGACCACCCCGACGAGTGCTTCAAGCTGATCAAGTTCTTCTGCGGGGGCGCGGGCGCGGTGCAGCAATCGCGGCTGGGGCTGGCGATCCCCCCGCTCAAGAGCGTGGCGTACTCTGAAGACTTCCTCTCTCCGCCGGGCTTGCCGCGGTATCACTCGCAGATCTTCCTCGACGCCATTGAATACGCCCGCCTCCAGCAGCTCCCGCGCGACGCGGAGTTCTGGAACCGCCTCGTCGAGGACAAGAGCAAGCAGTCGCTCTCGCTCAACGAGACCAGCGCGATGCAGAACGCACAGGACATCGAGCGGTTGTGGCTGATGGAGCTGAACTCCCCGCTGCGGCAGCGCGAGTGGCCGCCCATGCGATGGGACATTATTCTCTCCGTGACGCTCGCGGCCTGCGCCACCCTGGTCACGCTGCTGTGGCTGCGGGCGCGGCGCGAGCGGTTGGGGCCTCTCGATCGCGTCAACGAACGCACGGGCTACCTCTTCATCCTCCCCTGGCTGCTCGGCTTCCTGGCGCTGACGATCGGGCCGATGATCGTGTCGCTGCTGCTCAGCTTCACCAA
>JBBSLV010000060.1:0-12604 GCA_038233535.1 Tepidisphaerales bacterium
ACAACGTGACGAACGCCGTGCAGATGAACACATGACGTAACGGATCGCCGCCGAAGCTTTGCCGAATCGCAGCGCATGCGAACGAGCCTGCAGACCTCGACTAACCAAATGCACGCGAAGGGCGCGCGTCACACACAGGCGCGCGTCCGGAGACGTGCGGTGCAGCGAATGAGGCGCAGGCCTCGTCTGAGTGAATGAGGCTCCCGCGCGATCGGGATGACCATCGAATAGTCGTTTGAAGCGCACGCGTGCAACGACGCGGCTTCGGGCAGGATCCAAAAAGCGTCTTCAAGTGAAAGACACCTCGCCGCTGCGCGGCGAACGGAGATGGCGCGCCCGCAGTTTACAGTTGACGAAGAGCGGGATTCATAGTCGTTTGGTTATGCGGCGCTCGGCCACCCGAGTTGTTCAAGGGCCGCCGCCACTTCGGGACGGAGACACCAATGCCACTCTTCCTGCTTCTCCATTGTGACCAGAAGGTCGAGCGCCATGGCAGGGTGGACGTGAACGTACTCCGCAACCCATCTCGCAAGCGTGCCGTAATGCAAGTTGGCCGCGTTGTAATTGCGGTAGCCGACGAGTTGCGAAAGCTCTGTGGCAGTGACGTCGCGGTTGGGAGCCGCATAGTGGCAGCACAGTAGGCGGCGATAACTATCCGGCAACGGATCAAGCGCCTCAAATGCTCCTTGGAACTCCGCTGGCGTGGGGACACGTTCAAGTGGATCTGGCATAAGTGTCTCCGGTTAGCTGTTCATTCAACCGGCATCTGACGGATCGTCCGGAACAACCTTCAGCCTCAGCGCTTTGAGAAGCTTCGCAACCTTGAAGCTGTTCATGGTGGCGCGCCGTACGAGGTAATCGTGAACGTGCTCCGCTGAAACCCCAGATGCTTCCGCGATTTGCTGCTCGGTCATTCGGAGTTGTGCGGCCCGATTGATGATCGTGGCCTGAAGGGCGTCGATGTCGAGACGGGGGGGCGGAACGCGCTCAGCCATCGAGTTGCTCCTTCGGAAGCCGCATAACGTTAGGCCGTTGAGCGGCCGCGGCGGCGCACGCGCGACGCTCAGCCGCACACAAACTATACCGCCGCCGCGGTCCGCTCCAGCGGCGGGTTAGCGGGCACCGCCGCGCCGCCGTCGCCAGTGCGCCGTGGCGCCGATAGCAAATCCCACGGCAGCGTACGCGAAAGCTGGAAACGGGGCAGCAATCAGTCGCTTGCGCCATCCGGTGTCGATCACTGTTTTTCCGGTCGCGGCATCGACCACTCGCGGGAGAAGGCCACCTTTCACCAAGTACGACCCGTCGGTCCTCCACGAATCGACGTAGGAGTAAATGTCCTCGCGCCTGAAGTCTCTTAGCAACCGCCCCTCAGTGTCATACGTCTGGACTCGATTAGCCGACCTGGTAGCAACCTCCACTTGATCGGCGTTCGAGACGCGCAGCGCGATGATGCCCGGGACGAACCACCCGCGCTCGAATGCACCGTCTGGCGAGTATCGCTGCACGCGAAAGTAGAACCCGTCGCCGACGTAGATGCGTCCACGCGAATCGACGAAGGCGCCGTCAGGGTCGCCGAGCGGGAACTCGACTGACGAAAGGTTCGAGCCGCCGATCAGGGCGAGGATCAACCACGCCGGGACGATGGCCCAGCCGAAGAGGAAAAGGCTGACGCCGATCCCTTCAAGGATGCGATAGGTGCGTCGTCTCACTGTGCCCGCTAACTACTAATGATGCGCCGTCGGCGCAAATCATCATGCCGGCGTTGGCGCTATGGGTGGAAGGATAAAGCGCCCGCGGCGGGGCGGCAAGGGGGTTGGCGTGTCGAGAAGCGGGGTCGAGTGCGCCAATCATCAGGCGCGGCGAGCGGTCTTCGTTGTTTGCGCCGGCGGTCCCCGCGCGCCGTGGATTTTTTAAGATCGCCGTAGATTCCTGAGATTCGCGCTGAAGAAGAAAAAGGTGACATCCACACGTGGGCGTCACCTTTTTGAGAACAAATCGGTTGTCGGGAAGAATCGGGTCGTGCGCTGGACGGGGTTGAAGCTATTCCGGTTGTGCGGAGGGCGGGGGGGGCCGGATGGACGTCCCAAGGTTCAGGCGCGCAAAAGGACTTACGAGAATCCGAGTTTGTTTGATTTCAATTTCGGGCAAACGGGCGCGGTCGTGCGCGATCATGGACATGATCGCGCACAGTTGGAGGGTAAAGGAAGGCGCGCGGCGAAGTGCGTGACGTGCGCGATGCTCTTTGACAACTGAAGATGCAGTCGCGCTGAAGCGGAACGTGCGGGAGGGAACGGAAATTCTTTCGACGCAAAAGATGCGGAACGAACCCACGCTTGCCCAGACCATCGCGGGGGGACTTCGGGTGGGGGGGCGGTTTCTGCGAAACGAACCCAATCGGAGCCAACGGAAACCCTCGCCGCAGCGTGGAAACGAGGAATCCGAGAGCATTGACGCTCGCTGGATGACGGAACGAAGCCAACGGTTTCAGGAGGTCGACGAACGAGACGTGGATTGCCCAATCCGCCGTGGGTGTGGTTGGACGCGACTGGAGGCGTCGGGGGGCTTGCGTCCGTCACGTCGTCGGCGCGGGCAGGGCCGTGGATTTTACTCCGTCAGTGTCTTCAACACACTCGACCGTGCAACGCGGTGGGTGAGCAGCGTCACAATGGGTAACACGAATGGCGACAAAAAAAGCACAATTCTTCGCAGCGTCCGGACCGACTTATACTCCGGGCCTGCGATGGAATTCCGTCTGCCGACAGTGGGTGTCGTTTTGACGGTGTGCACGCACATGCCGGTGTGCGGTTACGCGTGTGAGCCGTTGCGGGCTGTGGTGTTACGCACGGAAGCGAAGAGTCGTTGGACGCGAAGTTGAGACAACGGTTGCAGAAGCTGCTGAGCGTCGTGGACGATCACGACACGTCAGGCTCCCGGTTGATCGACGACGCCGCGCGCCTATGGCGGCGCGTGAAGTCGTTCCTCGACCAGGAGCTGATCAATCCCGACGCGGACCTGGAAGCGACCGAATTGGCGTGTCACGCGCTTCAGCTTCCGATGCGACAGCGGAAGTCGCTCCCAACCGGAAAGCTCGGTCGCACGAGCCTCAAAGATCGCGCCGAGCAGGCGGCGGAGCTGCTCGTGAGCCAACTGGGCGACATCGTCGACGAATCGCTGCTCGACCGCACGACGCGCGTGTTGCACGAGGTGCCGCAGCGCTCGCCGATGCTCGATGAAGCGAAGCTGCTGGCCGATGCGCTGAACCTCGATGACTTCGGTGTGAGCGGCCTCGTTCAGCAGACGATCCAGCTCGCGCGGCAGGGGGATGGGTTGAAGCAAATGGCTGAGGGGTGCGAGAAGCGCGAGCAGTACGGCTACTGGGACGCGCGGCTCCGGGATGGGTTCCATTTCGAGCCGATCCGGCGGATCGCCAAGCGCCGACTCGAGCACACGCGACTGGTCTGCAAGCTCCTGGGCGATGAGCTGGAAGAGGATCGGCCGTGAACGTCAATTCATCGGCGCCGAAGACGCTGCTCTCCGCGGCGTGGGTTGCGCCGATGGATGGGCCGGTGCTGCGCGATGGTGGCGTCGTGCACGCGGGGGGGACGATCGTCGCGGTGGGATCGGCCGGGTCGTTGAAGCGATGGCATCCCGATGCGACGGTCGAAGAACTTGGCGATGTCGTGCTCCTGCCCGGCCTGGTCAACGCGCACACGCACCTGGAGCTGAGCGACTGCGTGAGCGGCACCCCCCCGACGACGGGGTTTGCAGGCTGGCTGGTGACAATGCTCCAGCGCGGGGGCGGCGGGGGCGGCGGCGCGCCGGACGAGATGACGGCGAAGATCACGCGGGCGGTGGGGCTCGGAGTGGCGCAGTGTTTGCGGTTCGGCGTGACGACGGTGGGCGACATCAGCCGGCTGTGCGACCTCACCCGCCCGGTGCTGCGCCAGACGCCCATCCGCGCCGTCAGCTACGGCGAAGTCACCGCGATGGGTCAGCGGCGCACGCTGCTCGAGGAGCGCATTGCCACGGCGATCGACGCGCGGCACGCGACCGAGCGGCTGCGGATCGCGCTTTCGCCACACGCGCCGTACTCGGTGGAAGTGGCGGCGTACGAGCGGTGTCTGCGCGTCGCGCGGGAGCGCAAGTTGCCGCTGGCGACGCACCTGGCGGAGACGGCCGACGAGCGGGCGTTTCTCGCGAACCACACCGGCCCGCTCCGGGCGATGTGGGACAATCATCTGCCGTGGGATGAGCACGTTCCGAACCACCCCGGCGGACCGATCGACATGGCCCGCGCGATCGGGCTGCTCGATTACCCGACGCTGCTCGCGCACGTGAACGACTGCAATGATGACGAGATGGCAATGCTCGCGAAGGGGCGAGCCAGCGTGGTTTACTGTCCCCGCACGCACCGCTACTTCGGCCATCGGCCGCACCGTTGGCGCGAGATGCTGGCGGCGGGGATCAACGTCGCCGTGGGCACGGACAGCTGCGCGAGCTCGCCGGATTTGAACCTCGTCGACGACCTGCGCCTGCTGCACGAGATCGCCCCGGACGTGGTTGTGGAAACAGTCTGGTCGTTGGCGACGTGGCGCGCTGCCCGGGCGGTGGAGATGGAGGAGTCGGTCGGCACGATGACGCCGGGAAAGGCGGCGGATGTCGTGGCATTTGCAGTGGTGGGGGAGAATCCGCTGAGGGAAGTGCTGGAAGAGAGTTCACGGCATCCGGCGGGGGTATGGGTGGGGGGAAGACCCAGCCGCTGAAGCGGCCTCGCCAACAGGAGGCACGCTGAATCTAAGGGTTCATCCCATTGTGCTTGGCCTTGCGGATGGCGGCTTCGACGTGTTCGAGAATTTCGCGCGGGCGCGGGATCGTTTGCCAGACGCCGGGCGGGGTTGCTTCATCTCGTGGCGTGATCTCGATCGAGCCGACGCCGAAGAGCCGTTCGCGGAGGTTCGAGATCAGCCGCACCTGCGTGACCTTGCGCAGCGGGCAGTCGAAGATGCTGACGTTGAACACGCCGGCGATGCGCAGGATGCGCAGGTCGGTCAGCACGTACAGCCGGGCCGTCCACTGCTGGATGGCCCACATGAGCCGGGCGGCGATGAGGAAGACGCCGGTCTCGACGTAGACGAACGGGTTGTACGGCAAGCGCTCGTCGAAGATTTTGGCGGCGATCATGAAGATCAGCACGGCGGCGATGAACTTGATGCTGCTGAGCGGGACGAACCAGATCGACGGCTTGAGGATGAGCACGACGAGCTCCCCGTCGCGGAGGATGTGGCGGGTGAGCAGCGTGGCCAGCGACGTCGACGCCGGCGCGTCGACCGGGGCCGCCGCGGCGCCTTCGCCGGCGAAGGCGCGAGCGGACGGTGCTTTCCAATTTCCCACTTTGGAGCTTGTTTCGGATTTCGTGCTTCGTGCTTCGGATTTCGCCGGCGGGAAAGCACTGGCTGGAAGCGCTGCCACGTTCTAGCTCCTTCCAATGACGTCCTGCCTCAGGACCACGATGTCCGGCAGGTTGCGGTAGTAGTCGTTGTAATCCAGCCCATACCCGACGACGAACTGGTCAGGAATCTCAAACCCGATGTAATCGACCGGTGTGTCCCGCGCCGCCGGACGGTCCTTGCGCAGGAGCACGCAGGTCTTCACCGTGGCGGCGCCCAGCTCCTTTACGAGCGGCAAGACGAGCTTCAGCGTCCCGCCGCTGTCGAGGATGTCGTCGATGAGCAGCACGTGGCGGCCTTTGACGTCGCCCAACTGCTGCCCAAGCACGCTCGAGCCCTGCGTGCGGATGCTCCGGCCGGGGTAGCTGCTGACCGTCATCAGCCCGATCTTCATCGCGATCGGGATGTGGCGGATCAGATCGGCGGTGAAAACCAGCGCGCCGGTCAGGATCGGGACGATGGAAATCTCGGCCTCGCCGGAGATGTTGGGAACCGTATGGTCCCGGGTGATTTCGCCCGCCAACTCGCGCACGCGGGCGGCGATCTTCTCCTGCGGGATGAGGATGCGGTCGATGTCCCCGTGCATCGGGCGGAGTGTATCCGATGGTCGCGAGCCTTCCTACGCGCGTCGCAAATGGTCTATAGATGGGGCCGTTTCCATACCGCTGCCACCCGACGGCCCCCGCTGCTACAATTCCCGGGCCCGCGCGTGACGGCACATGCACACGCAATCGGGTTCAAACGAGAGCAGACGGAGTCCATGCCGCAGTCGTCATCGAAACCCAAGCCGGAGCACCCCCCTCGCCATCGGCCGACGTTCGCCCACCGCATCACCGACTTCTTCGCCGGGTACTTCTGGTTCATCCTCAAGAACGTGATCGGGTGGCTGCTGATGCTCAGCGCACTGCCCATCGGCGTTGTCCTGCCCGGACCGGGGGGGTTCCCGATCTTCATCATCGGCTTCGCGCTGGTCACCTTCCCGGGCAAGCGCAAGCTCACCGCCCGCGTCATGCGCGGGCGGCGCATGCAGCTCGAAAGCGCGTTCTTCACGGCCATCACCTCCTTCGTCTCCATTCTTCTGACCGGCGTCATTATCTGGATGCTCGTCGCCAGGTGGGGTTGGGTCATCGAGACCTACTCAGTTCCCGCCATTTCGATCGTGCTGGTGTGCGTCTTGGCGGCGGCGGTGACGTGGCTGGTGACGCGGATGTCGCTGCGCGTCGCCGACTGGCTCCTGCGCAACATACCCCGCGCGCGCCGGTTCATCCGCCCGTGGATGCGCCGCAAGGGGTTTCACCTCCTCCCCCCGCGGCGGAAGGCGGGTCAAATCTCCGACGATGCGTCCCTGGCGAGCAACGAGGAAATCCTCGAGATCCACCCGCGCCACCAGACGCGGCTCCTCGCAGCGTGGAATGCGGTCCGGCCCTGGCTCACGCGTGCGCTCAGCCTGACAATCACCATCCTGATCCTGCTATGGATTCTGAAACCGATCAAGGAGCAGTGGCCCAACGTCCGCGACGAGATCCTCCAGACCAGCCCGTTCCGGATCGTCCGGTTCATCGTCGCGTCGTTCATGTTCGCCGCGTTCCTGTTCCTCTTTCGCGCGCTGGTGTGGCGGGAGGTGCTGGCGGGGCTGGGCAAACGGCTTCCCGCGCGCATCGCGACGCGCATCTGGTCGATCTCGGAACTGGCGCGATATCTGCCGGGCGCGATCTGGCAGGTCATCGGGCGCGTCTACATGGTCCGCCCTTACGGCGTCAGCGCAAGCGTCTCCTCGACCAGCCAGATCCTCGAGACCTTCACGTTTCTGCTGGCCAACGTGCTGATGGCGTCCGTGTGCCTGCTGTACTTCGGGGTGCGCAGGGGCGTCGACGGCCAGGCGCGCGTGTGGCTGTTCATCGCGATGGCCCTCGTGCCGACGCTGGCGCTGGTCCTGCACCCAAAGGTGTTCTACCGCGTCGTCAACCGCGTGCTGGCCTCGATCCGTAAGCCGTCGATCACGCAGCGCTTGCCGGGCCGGCGGCTGCTCGTTTTGCTCGGGTGGGTGCTGGTCGGATTGGTTTGGCAGGGACTGGCCGTGTGGCTGATCACCTACGACCTCCTCGGGCTGCCGCTGGTGAAGTGGTGGATCGTCGCCGGGGCGTATTCGCTGGCGTGGGTGGCGGGGTTCCTTGCGCTGTGGGCGCCCAGCGGCATCGGGGTGCGCGAGGTCGTGTTCATGGCGGTGATGATGGTCGTGCTCCCCCCGCCCATCAAGCAGATGTATGCCGAATCACCGGCGCAGCTGACGGCGTTATTGGCGTCGCTCAGCCTGCTCCTGCGCCTGTGGGCGACGGCGGGGGAGCTGATCCTGGCGATCGTGTCGCTGACGGTGGATCTCTCCGGCGCCATGGGCGACGCCGACGCCGCCGGCCGCTCCCGGCAACGCGCGTCAGCGCCGCCGACGCGCTTGCGCGAATCGACGCCGTAGTTTTCTCGACGAAGGTCTCACCGACTACTCCCCCCGCGGGAACTGCCGGCCCAGATTCGGTCCCGTCTCCTGCCCGATCCTCAGGCACACGATCCGCATCAGCGTCCATCCGCGAGATAGCTCCTGCCACTCGAACTGCCAGCTTGTCGGGAACGGCTGGCCCGTCAATCCCTGGTCGCTGAGGGCGTCGATGTCGACGGTGATGGCCGTCCCGTCCTGGCGGCTTTGCAGTGATGTGATGCGAATGTTCTTCAGGCCGTATCGTTCCGTCGCCGCCTGCGCGCCGGCAACGATCGCGTCGCGGTCGCTGTAGATCGACGCGTTCAGGACGGCGACGCTCGCCTTCGGGTCCAGCAGCGAGGGCAGCGCGGTCCAGTCGTGCTGCTCGACCGCGTTGACGAGCTGCCGTGAGCGGTTCTCCGCGATCTCGCGGTCGGTCTCCATCACCCGCCCGACGAAAAACAGCGCCCCCGCCAGCAGCAGGACGACGCCCCCGGCGGCACGGATCTTCGCGTCCTGCCTGCGGTTTCCGTGGATGAACAGGTAGATCCCCAACCCCGCGATGACCGCGGGCAGATACCAGGGCGGGTCGAAAAGCAGCTCGGTCATGGGCGAACTCCTCAATTTTTTGCAGCCATGGGTCCGATAACAGGTGGTGTCCCGCCAACCGGCGGGGTGACGCTAATTCCGGCGACGTATGACTGCAAGCACCGACCCCTCCCGCGATCACGTTCTCCCGGCCGATGCGCCGCTCGTGCGCAACCTTGCGGCGATGTGGGCGACCGAGCCGAAGCTGGCGCGCGAAATCGAAGCATTGCCCGATGCGCCGTACGCGATCGAGCCGTCACGCTCCGGCGCGCCGACCGTCGTCGTCGAATCGTCCGGCCGCGAGATCTACCTCCACAGCCGGCATGAACCCGTCGACGAGGCCAGGCGCCTCGTCGCGCACATCGACTTCGACGAGCGCGTCGCCTTCTTCATCCACGGCTTCGGCCTGGGCTATCACGTTGACGCGATCTTCGATTCCGCCGGCGACGAAGCGGTGATCTGCGTCGTCGAGCCCGACCTGCGCATGATCCGCACCGCCCTCGAAGCCCGCGACCTGTCGCGCCTGATCGAGAGCCCCCGCGTGATGTTCCTGACCAAGGTCGATAAATCGGAGGTCTTCGTCCGGTTGGCGCAGCAGATGGCAATGTTCAGCCTTGGCTACGAGACCATCGAACACGGCCCGAGCGTGCGGCTGCGCCCGGAGGATCACGCGCAGTTCCGCGAGTGGATGGAGGAGTTCACGCAGTACAGCCGCACGAGCATCAACACGCTCGTCATCAACGGCCGGCGCACGGCGGAGAATGTGGCGCGGAACATCGGCTGGTACGCGGCCACGCCCAGCATGTCGCGCCTGAAGGACAGGCACAAAGCCGCGCCGGCGATCATCGTCTCGGCCGGGCCTTCGCTGCGGAAGAACAAGCACCTGATCAAAGACGCGGCGGGCAAGGCGGTCATCATCGCGGTGCAGACGACGCTTCAGCCGCTGCTGGAGCTGGGCGTCGAGCCGAACTACGTCACGAGCCTCGATTATCACGCGATCTGCACGCGCTTCTTCGAGAAACTTCCGCCCACCCTCCGCACGGAGCTGGTCGCCGAGCCCAAGGCGACGACGGCGATCTTCGGCATGAACCCCGGCCCGCTCTCGCTGCTGGGCAACGACTTCGCCGAGAGCCTTCTGCGCGAGATGAAGCTCGGAAAAGCAAAGCTCCCCAGCGGCGCGACGGTGGCACACCTCGCGTACTACCTCGCCGAGCATCTGGGCTGCGATCCGATCATCTTCGTCGGCCAGGATCTCGGCTTTTCGGATGGGTTGTGCTACGCCCCCGGCACGAGCTACGACGACGTCTGGCGGCCGGAGCTGAGCCGTTTCCACACGGTCGAGATGAAGCAGTGGGAGACGGTCGTCGGCGACCGCAAAATTCTCCGCCGCATCCCCGACCACGAGGGTCGCCCGATGTACACCGAGGAGCGGCTGTTCACGTACCTCCAGCAGTTCGAGCGCGACTTCCTGCGCACCAAAACGCGCATCATCGACGCCACTGAGGGCGGCGCCCGTAAGCGCGGCACAACGACGATGCCGCTGGCGTCGGCGATTGAATCGTTCTGCGATCGGGAGATGGAAATCGCGCCGCAAGATCACCCCGGCCTGCGCTGGGATCTGCTCGATGACTGCATTGGTTGCCTCGAACGCCGCCACGACGAGGCCGTCGAGGTCGAGGCCATTTCGCGGGAAACGATGGCGCTGCTCGAAGAGGTGCGGGACTCCCTCACCGACCAGGGCCGCGTGAACCGCGTCATCTCGCAGATCGACGCGCTCCGCGCCCGCATGAACACGTTCGGCCAGACGTACGACCTGATCATGCAGATGTCGCAGTTGACGGAGCTTGCCCGGTTCCATGCTGACCGCAAGCTCTCCGCCAGCCGTCTCGACGGCCCCGAGCGGCAGCGCCGGCAGGTCATCCGCGACATCGAGAACGTCCGCGGCGTATCGGACGCGGCACGCGAGTTCCAACTGCTCATGCGGCACGTCATCGTGCACCTGTCCGAACCGTTGCGCGATCTGAAGCGGGGGGCGGCGTGATGCAACCAACGATGGAGCGCGTGACGGCAGTGTTGTCGATGATCCACGAGTCGCCGCTGCGCAACAGCGCGACACGGCTGTTCCGCGGGGAGCCCGTGCTCGCGTGGACACTCCGGCGTCTGTCTCGTGCCCGGAAAATCTCATCGATCGCCATCCTCTGCTGGGAAGACCAACTGCCGGCGATCGAACCGATCGCCGGGGAGCACGGGGCGGACGTGCTGGCCAAGGGCCCTCGCGTTTCGATCGCCGGGATCGATGCGATCACCGCCGCCCGTCGCTGGGCGGACGGGTGGCGCGGGGGGTTGCTTGCCACGTGCGACTTCGACCTCGGCTTCCACGCCCCCTGGCACCGCGAGTTGGCCGAGCGCGTCGAGGCCGACGCCGTCCTGCTCGTCGACCCCGCCGCCGCGCTGATCGACGCGGCGCTCGTCGACGCACTCATCGAGCACGCCGCGACGCGCGAAGCCGTCGAGCTGTGCTTCTCGTCCGCGGCCCCCGGGCTCAGCGGCGCGCTGCTCCGCAAGCCGATGCTCGATCGCCTCTCCGTCGTGAAGGCCCACGCCGGCCGGCTGCTTCACTACATGCCCGACCAGCCGATGCGTGACCCGATTGCCGGCGAGGGGTGCGCCCCGGTGCCGACGCCGGTGGCGCGCACGATGTACGGCTACAAGCTCGATTCCGACCGCCAGATCGACCGCGTCAACGCGGCCACCGCGCCGCTTAACGGGCAGCTCATCAAGAGCGAGGCCGAGGAGCTTGTCCGCCGGATGACCGGGGCGGAGGAAGTCGATGACCTCCCGCGCGAAGTGGTGCTTGAGATCAACACCGACCGCGCCACGAATCCGATCTACTGGCCCGGCCGACACCTCGACGCATCGCGCCAGCCGATGTCCACCAAAACGGCCAGTCGCCTCTTCGCGGAGCTGGCGGCGTCGGATGACATGCGCATCACGCTGGCGGGCATCGGCGATCCGCTGCTCGCGCCGGATCTGTTCGAGATCCTCGCGGCCGCGGCGGACCTTGGGATTACATCGGTTCACATCGAGACTGACCTGCTCGCGCCCGACGAGGTGATCAAGCGGCTGGCCGCCGCGCCGGTCGACGTCGTTTCGGTTCACGTTCCCGCGTTCTCAGCGCCGACGTACGGCGCCGTGATGGGCGTCGACGCGTACGTCCGCGTGCTCGACAACGTCCGGCTGTTCCTGCTTGAACGGCAGCGGCTCAACCGCGGCACGCCGCTGATCGTCCCGACCTTCACGAAGTGCGCCGCCAACCTCGCCGAGATGGAGCAGTGGTATGACCAGTGGATCCGCGCACTCGGCACCGCGGTAATCACCGCACCCAGCAGTTGCGGTGGACAAACGCCAGACGTCGCCGTCGCCGACATGTCCCCCCCACGCCGCCGGCCTTGCGCGCGATTGAGTTCGCGCATGACGATCCTGTCCGACGGCCGCATTGTCTCATGCGAACAGGACGTGACCGGCAGACAAACGCTCGGCGAAGTCGGGAAAGCGCCGCTCGCGCAGGTCTGGCGAGACCGCTATGGCGCGATGCGTCAGGACCACCGCGCCGGCAAATGGATGAGCCTCCCCGTCTGCCAGAACTGCACCGAATGGCATCGGCCGTGATGGAGATTCGATGAAAACCCTTGGCGTCATTCTCGCGCGATCGGGCAGCCTCGGGCTGGCGAACAAGCACATGCTCCCGCTGCTCGGTCGGCCCGTGATCGAGTACACGTTCGACCATGCGCGGTCATCGCGGCGGCTGACGGACGTCGTCGTCTCCAGCGACTGCCCCCTCGTCCGAAAGGCCGCGACCCACGCCGGCATCCACACGGTCGCCCGTCCCGCAAAACTCGCGACGGCCGATGCGTCCGTGCAGGGCGCGATGCTCCACGCGATGCGAACCGTCGAGGCAAGCAAAGGACCGCAGTTCGACGCGCTCGTGGTTTTGTACGGCAACGTCCCGCTTCGCGGCGACGGGATCATTGATGCCGCGATCAACGAATTGGAAACCAGCGGCTGCGATTCGGTCCGCACGTTCACCCCCGTCGGCAAG
>JBBSLV010000061.1:0-12589 GCA_038233535.1 Tepidisphaerales bacterium
ATCACCGCCACGCCGGACGATGACGATTTGCGCGACCTTCAGGAGCGGATGCAGATCGGCAACCTGCACCGCATCAGCGTGAGCCGGGCCGACGCCGTGGGAAGCGGGCCGGGCGCGGGGCTGATCAAGAGCGGCATCAAGTGCATCGCCTGGCGGGCGGAGGAAGGCTCGGAAACGCTCGTCGATTTCGAGACCACGGCCCTGCGCCACGCAGCCGCGCTGCACCGGTTGATGAAGGGCGAGCTTCAACGCGCGGGGATCGACCTGACGCCGCTCATCCTCGTGCAGGTGGATTCCTCCCCGCGATCGGTTGAGCGGGCGAAGGAAAAGCTGCTGGCGCTGGGGTTCACGGAAGGCCAGATCGCGACGCATACCGCCAAGGAGCCGGATGCGGGACTGCTGGCGCTGGCGAATGACGAATCGCGCGAGGTGTTGATCTTCAAGATGTCGGTTGCGCTGGGGTTCGATGCGCCGCGGGCGTGGACGCTGGTGTCGATGCGGGCGACGCGGGATGAGGATTTCGGCGTGCAGTTGGTCGGGCGCATTTTGCGCGTGCATCGCCGGTTGCAGGGCAGGACGTTGCCCGAAGCGCTGAAGTACGGGTATGTGCTGCTGGCGGACATGGACGCGCAGGGCGGGCTGGATGCCGCCGGGCAGCGCATCAATCAGATTCAGACGGCGTATGCGGCCGTAAGCCCGACGACGGTGATTACGCAGATCGGTGATCGCACCTTCGTGCAGTCGGTCGGCCCCGATGGGCAGACCACGTTCGTGCCGAACCCCCCGGTCGGCGCGATTTACACAGCGCCGCCTTCGATGGAGTTTTTGGAACCATCGAGCGCGGAAGCGGGCATGGGAACGCTCTTCGCGACCGCGTGGGCGCCGGCTGAGGTGCGCGACACGATCCGCAGCCTCCTGAGCGTTCAGCCGGCGCAGGGGCGATTCAAATACCCGCTTCGTCCGGGCGTGCCGCACCGTTTCAAGTCGCAGGACATCTGGGAAGACCGCGAGGTGACGGAGGACGAATGCGCCGATCGGTTCATCGCGTCGGCCGAGCAGTTGCTGGAAGCGCTGACCAGCCGGGACCGCGTCCGCGTGCAGAAACGGACGCTGGAGATTTTTACCCGCGCGATTCAGATGGAGTTTGATTTCGCGCTGCCGTCGCTGGAGGAAATGCAACGGCGGGCGCAGCGCGAGATCATGAGATACACGTACCTGAGCCCCAAGGAGCTGCGTCGCTCGTTGTTGCGCAGGCTTCAACAGATGCTGAGCGAGAAGCACGTTGAAGAAGCGAATGACGCGGAGCGACTGAGCGGATTTATCAACATCCTGCTGACGCAGCACCCGGAGCTGCTGCGCGACGCTTACAAAGCGGCCATGGGTGCGGCGGCGGAGATTCGCGACGCGGACGATTTGCCCGGGCAGATCGATTCCGAGACTCCGCTACAGCGCTCCAAGCTCAATGTATACGGTGTTCAGCCGGCGGGAATGAACTCCTGGGAACGCGCCTTCGCCGAGTACCTGGATGCGGACGATACGGAAACGGTGCTCTGGTGGCACCGCAATCCGCCGCGCAAGGGATGGTCGATTAACGTTCTGCTCGAGTCGGGGCGCGGGTTCTTCCCCGATTTTATCGTGGGGATCACGCAGCGCCCGCGCGACGAGGGGGGATTGCTCGCCGACACGAAGTACGCGTACGAGACGACACCGGAGCTTCCCAAAATTCTCGCGGATCATCAGGCGTATGGGCGGGTTCTGATTCTCGCGAAGAACAGCGCTCAGCGGTGGGCCATCGCAGGGATCCATCCCGATTCCGGCGCTGCCCGGCTGGTCAAGCCGTTCCGAATCGCGGACGCGGCAGGGTATTGACGCATCAAGGCCGTGTCTCCGCGCCGCGGTAGCCCGCCGGACCTTTCTTGCATCTCGCTCGAACCCCTCGTTGCTCCCGCTGAAAAAGGTGCGCGTCGCGTATGATCCTAGATCGAGGATCTGTTATGAACGGCCGGGAAATCACAGCACTGGGTTACCGCGAAGGGCCGATCGTCGGGCTCGCGCTGAAGGTCGCGAAGCGGCTGAAGAAGCGCATGCCCGAAGCGGAAGCGCTGAAGGCGATCAACGCCGTGCGGGTGGACCCGCAGGTGTATGTGGCGGATCCGGTGCTGGGGGACCTGGCCGGGGCGCTGATCGAGGAATCCACGCGGCCGTTCTGGGTCGAGCGCGAGACGCCGGCGCCGTATCGCGTGTGGGGCGAGGGGATCGAGAAGGGGGCGCTCGATCAGATGCACAACGCCACGCGGCTGCCCGTCGCGGTGAGCGGGGCGCTGATGCCCGATGCGCACCAGGGGTACGGGCTGCCCATCGGCGGGGTGCTGGCGACGGAGAACGCGGTGATTCCGTATGCCGTCGGGGTAGACATCGCCTGCCGGATGAAGCTGTCCGTCTTCGACGTGCCGGCGGGGGAAATGAAGAAGCTGAACGATACGCTCGTGAACGCGCTGCGGCGTGAGACGGTCTTCGGTACGGGCATGGCGCACAAGCGGCCGCTGGAGCACGAGGTGATGGAGTGCGACTGGGGGTGCTCGCCGATCACGAAGCACGCGCTGGAGAAGGCGCGGGGTCAGCTGGGTACGAGCGGGTCGGGGAATCACTTCGTCGAGTTCGGGGTATTCACCGTCGCGCCAGATCGAGAGCCCAGCGGCAGGGTTCCCGCGCAGCGGGAGATCCCGGGTTCGGGTTTGGATCTTCCCCCGGGCGAGTACCTCGCACTGCTGTCGCATTCGGGATCGCGCGGGGCGGGGGCGATGGTGGCGCAGCATTACTCGCGCGTCGCGCGGTCTCTGCATCCGGAGCTGCCGCCGGAGCTGAGCTATCTGTCGTGGCTGGACCTGGATTCCGAGCCGGGGCAGGAATATTGGAGCGCGATGAACCTCATGGGCCAGTACGCGTCGGCCAATCACGCGCTGATCCATCACAAGGTCGCGCGCAATATCGGCGCGAAGGTGATGGCCGGCGTGGAGAACCACCACAACTTCGCGTGGAAGGAAACGCACGGGGGCCGTGAGGTGATTGTCCACCGCAAGGGCGCCACGCCGGCGGGGCGCGGCGTGCTCGGCGTCATCCCCGGCTCGATGGCAACGCCGGGCTTCGTCGTGCGCGGGAGGGGCGAGCCGGTGTCCCTCGATTCGGCGTCTCACGGCGCGGGCCGGCGCATGAGCCGCACGGCGGCGCGGGAGAAGTTCCGCTGGAATCACGTCAAGCCGATCCTCGAAGCCGCGGGCGTGCAACTGTTGTCGGCGGGGATCGATGAAGTGCCGGGCGCTTACAAGGACATCCATACCGTCATGGCGGCCCAGTCCGACCTCGTCGACGTGATCGCGCGTTTTGACCCGAAGATCGTCCGCATGGCCGATGCGGGGGAGAAGCCGGAAGACTGATCGACGCCCGTCAAACCGACACCCGTCAAAGTGAACCATCGCGGAACCGTTCTTCACAGCAAGATTATCGTAACAGTCAAAGTCTTAGCGGCGTCTTGCCGATAGCACGTTCAACACCTCGCGCTGAGGCGACACAGGGGGAACCATGACGGCGGCTATCGCAGCAACTCAACTTGACATGCATACAGGGTTGGGCAGCGCCACGGCTGCGCGTTATGGACGGATCGCGCTATGGATATGCGCGGTCGTTGCCGTCGCGCTCCTGTGCGCGGCCGACCTGCTTCCGCAGTGGCTTGATACGCGCAGCCAGCCGTACCTCGCGCTGGCGGCGGGGTCGTTTGTCGTGCAGACGCTCCAGTTCCACATCGGCATCGCGTGCTTGCTGTGCCTGGCGGTCGCGGCGCTGCGCAAGCGGTGGCGGCTGGCGCTGGTGGCGGGGATGGGGACGCTCATGGGCATCGCGCCGACGGCGTGGCTCCTCGTGTCGCACACCGCGCCCGCGCGGGCGGGGGAGACGATGCGGTTGATGAGCATGAACGTCCACGTGCACAACCGCGATGCCGGTTCGGTGCTCGCCAGCGTTCGCCGGGCGAACCCGGACGTGCTGATTCTCCAGGAGTACACCACGGCGATGGACGTTCCGCTGCGCGAGGGGCTGGCCGGGGAGTACCTGTATCAGCTCCGCAAGCCGCGCGAGAATTCCGACGGCTGGGCCGTCTACTCGCGTCGGGCGCTGCTGGCGCCGATCGACACGGCGCTTCGGCTGCACGAGTCAAAGCGCCAGGCGCGGTTCGCCGTGCGCATCGGGAACAAGGAAGTCATCATCTACGCGCTGCACCTCACGTGCCCGAAGTCGATGGAACAGATCGGGTCCAACCGCGCCGAGACGGCGCATTTGCTCGAATTGCTCGCGGCGGAGCGCAAGCCCGTGATCCTCGCCGGCGACTTCAACTTCACCGAATCCACCGCCAACGCCGCCGCCCTGCGCGCTGCCGGCCTGCGCAACACGCATGACCTCGCCGGCGCCGGCCGCGGCTCGACGTGGCGCCACCGCGCGCTGGGCTTCGCGCACCGGCTGCCGGGCCTTCGCATCGATCACGTGTTCATCGGCCCGCAACTGACGTGCACGAATTCCCGCGTCCTCGACATGCCGGGTTCCGACCACCGCCCGATCATCGCCGACATCGCGATGGCGGCGCCGGGCGCGACAGCGGCTTCCGTGCGGTAGCGGAACGGCTTCAGCGCTGATGACCTATCCGGGCAGCGGATGGATTTCGCGGCACGTGAGAGCCTCCGCCGATGCTACGATAGCGCTTCTCATTCGCAGAGGAGCATCGCATGACTGACACTGCATTGCCGACACCGCGGCATTCCAACCGACTGGCTAAGGAATCCTCGCCCTACCTGCTCCAGCACCAGCACAACCCCGTCGACTGGTATCCTTGGGGGCCGGAACCGTTCGAGGCGGCGCGGGCGCAGGACAAACCGATCTTCCTCTCCGTCGGCTACAGCACGTGCTACTGGTGTCACGTGATGGAGCGGCAGTGTTTTGAAATTCCGGCCATCGCGAAGGAGATGAACGACCGGTTCATCTGCATCAAGGTCGACCGCGAGGAGCGGCCGGACGTCGATCAGTTGTACATGACGGCGGTGCAACTGCTGACGCGGCATGGGGGGTGGCCGATGAGCGTGTTCCTCACGCCGGACCTTCGCCCGTTCTACGGCGGGACGTACTTTCCGCCGGAGGACAGCCACGGGCGGCCGGGGTTCGTCACCGTGCTGCGGGCGCTGGAGGACGCGTACAAGAACCGCAAAAGCGACGTCGAGCAGACGGCGACGCAGCTTCAAGGCATCCTGGAGCAGATGGCCGAGCCGGCGCCGCCGGGCGAGCCGATCTCGATCGACCGAAACTTCGTCGGCGCACTCGTCGAGCGATCCACCAGCGACTACGAATCGACCTACGGCGGATTCGGATCGGCGCCGAAGTTTCCGCGCGAAACGCTTCTCGAATTGCTCCTGACGTATCTTGCACAACCCACGCCGGAGCACGATCCGCAATCGCAAATCGCAAATCGCAAATCCAAAATCCACAACATGCTCCTGCACACGCTCGACGCCCTCGCCGCCGGCGGGATCCGCGATCAGCTTGGCGGCGGGTTTCACCGCTACAGCACCGACGCGAAGTGGCTGGTCCCGCACTTCGAGATCATGCTCTACGACAACGCGATGCTCGGATGGTGCTACGTCGAGGCCTTCCGCCAGACGGAGGATCGGAAATACGCGGACGTTGCACGCGGCATCTTCGACTTTGTCTTGCGCGAGATGACGAGCCCGGCGGGTTCCTTCTACACCGCGTTCGACGCCGAGGTTGATCACCAGGAGGGGCTGAACTACCTGTGGACAGCGCCGGAGATCAAGCAGGTGCTCGGCGCCGACGACGCCAAGGTGTTCAACCGCGTCTATGGCGTCGATCGCGGCCCGAACTTCGCCGACCCGCACCACGGCAACGGCGTGGCGGAGAAGAATATCCTCTATCTCACCGTGCCGATGGAATCCGAGGCGATGAACGAGCGCCTCGCGGTCATGCGGCAGAAGCTGTACGACGCGCGAAAGCTTCGTAAACAGCCGCTGCTCGACACGAAGATTCTCACGAGCTGGAACGCGCTGATGATCCGCGCGCTGGCGTACGGCGGACAGGTTCTCCAGGAATCGCGATACCTCGACGCCGCCGCGGCGGGGGCGCGCTTCCTGCTTCAGAACCACCGCATGCCCGACGGCGGGCTGTATCGCACGAGCCGCGACGGCGGGGCGAAGTACAACGGGTTTCTCGACGATTACGCGTTCCTCATCCAGGCGCTGCTCGCCCTTCACGACGCCGGCGCGGATGGAAGTTGGAAGAGCGAGGCCGAGGCGCTGTTTGCGGTGATGGTCCGCAAGTTCGGCGATGGTGGCACGGGCTTCCAGCCCGTGTCTTCCGATCCGAAACAGAACCACGGGCAGGATGCCCGTGCCACCTTCGGGTTTTACTTCTCCGACGAGACGGCGACCGACCTGATCGTCCGCCAGAAGTACGCGCAGGACAGCCCGCTGCCCAGCGGCAATGCGGTTGCCGCGATGGCGGCGCTGGCGCTGGGTCAGCCGGACGTCGCCCGCCGCACCGTCGGGGTGTTCGCAGGTCAGATGCAGCAGAACGGCGAAGGCATGAGCTCAATGATCGGGGCCGCGCTGCTGCTGCTCCGTCAGCACGAGCCGTTCACCGTCAGCCCGCGCCCGTTGGGCGCCGAGCGACCGGCGTCCCCGTCGGACATCGCGGCCAACGTCGTCGCTCTGCGCGCCGCGTGGGCGACCCCGACGCAGTTGAATGTCCACCTCGACGTGCTCGACGGCTTCCACATCAACGCGCACCAGGCCGGCAAGGGGCTGATTCCCACGACGCTTGCGATATCGCAGGGCCCGGACGTCGCCGGCATTGACTACCCGCCCGGCGAAGAGCGGCGATTCGCGTTCGCCGACGAGTCGATTCGCGTGTACGACGGGTCGGTGACAATCACCGTGCGCTTCAAGGACGAACCGCTCCCCGCGGACGTGTTGCAAGTCAGCCTGACGTACCAACCGTGCAACGCGAGCGCGTGTTTGCCCGTGGTGACCGAACGCGTGGAATTGCGGAGCGAGTGAAATGCCCCACGAATCTCACGAATCGACACGAATGAAAGCCAAGGCATCTTGATTCGTGTCGATTCGTGAGATTCGTGGGCCACTCGCCCTTGTCTTTCGCGTCCTTGGCGGGTTCGCGTGTTTTCCTATACTCACCCGACTTCAACCAAAGGCAGGCAGATGCTCCCCACCAGCACGGACGTGACGGTTCAACTGAAATCCAACCCACCCGCCGACGCCGACGCGGTGGTGGTGTTCGCGACGCAGGGCGCCAAGCCTGCCGACGTCGGCGGCGATCTCGACGTGGAAACGCGCGGGGCCGTCGAGCGGTTGCTGGAAGCGGGCATCGTGCGGGGTAAGGCGAAGGAACTCGCCTTCGACCTGATCGAATCCTCCGGCAAGGGCAAGCCGCGCCGCGTGTTCGTCGCGGGCCTCGGTGATGCGAAGAAGGTGACGGCCGAAACCGTGCGCCAGGCCGCCGGCGCGATCGCGCGGGCCGCGAAGAAGCACCGGCTGCGGTCTGTCGCGGTGATCCCGTCTGTGGCGGGCGGCGTCGGCGTCGAATCGTCGGCCGATGCGATCGTCACGGGCGTGATGCTCGCGGCCTTCGATTTCCGCGAGTTCAAAGGAGCCGCGCACCAAGCGAAAAAAAGCGATGGCGACGATGATCCGGCGAAGCTGTCGCTGACGATCATCGGCGACGGCGCACTGCGCAGCGTGATCGACCGCGCCCGGATCATCGCCGAGGGTCAGAACTTCGCCCGCACCATCGCATCGCGCCCGGGGAATGTCATTAATCCCCCGTCGCTGGCGAAGGTTGCGCAGGAACTGGCGCGCGAGGTCGGCATCACATGCCGTGTGATGGACGAGAAGCAGCTTGCCAAGCTCGGCATGGGCGGGATTCTTGCCGTCGGCGCGGGCAGCAGCAAAACACCGCCGAGGATGATCGTGCTGGAGTACAGGGGATGGCGGAAAACGAAGATGGAGGATGGAGGATCAAGAATGGCAAAGACGCGTCCTGCGCCATCTTCCACCCTCCATCCTCCATCCTCCTCTTCCCCTCTGCTCATCGTCGGCAAAGCCATCACCTTCGACACCGGCGGGATCTCGATCAAGCCGGCGGAGAAGATGGGGGACATGATTTACGACAAGTCCGGCGGCATGGCCGTGCTCGGGCTGATGTATGCCGTCGCGAAGCTGAAGCTCCCCATCGACGTGATCGGCATTCTGTCGAGCGCCGAAAACCACATCAGCGAAACCGCCTATCGCCCCGGGGACATCGTGAAGCTGTACAACGGCGTGACCGTCGAGGTGACGAACACCGACGCCGAGGGCCGGCTCGTGCTGGCCGACGCGCTGGCGTGGGGCATCGAGACGTACAAGCCCGCCGCCGTCGTGGATTTGGCGACGCTGACGGGCGGGTGCGTCGTGGCGCTGGGTATGACGATGGCGGGCGTCATGGGCAACGACGATGCGCTGTTCGACGAGCTGAAAACCGCTGCCGACCGCGCGGGGGAAAAAGTCTGGCGCCTCCCGGTCGGGGACGACCAGCGCGAGCAGATCAAGTCGCACCGCGCCGATATCGTCAACTCCGCCGGCCGATGGGCATCGGCGCTGACGGCCGCGGCGTTCCTCACCTACGCGATTCCGGATGACCCGAAGATGCCGTGGGCCCACTTCGATATCGCGGGCGTGGCCGACACGGACAAGGATCTGCCGTACTATGCCCGCGGCTCGACGGGCTGGGGCGTGCGCACGCTCGTCGAGTGGGTGTCGGACCGGGCGGGCGTCGCGTCGCCGGTGGGCGCGGGGGGGTCGAAGACGAAGACGGGCGCGGGGCGCGTCGCGGCGGCCGGCGCGGTCGGCCTAAGCGAGCGCCCGAGAGGGCGGTGACGGAGAAGCGAGTCTCGCCAACGCCGCTTTCTCAAATGTGGTCGCCACGTCACCCGCCGGCTATAATTTTCACCATGGCTTCTCCTGCAACGTCCACGCGAAAGCGGCGTCCGCGCCGAACAGGTAAACGAACTGTCAAGGTGTATGCGCTACGTCGTCGCGGACTCAGCCATATGCCACGGCGCGCTAACCTTTCGTGGGACGCGCATTTACGTGCGCGACGTGCTCTCGCAGGTGGCGGGGGGTCGCGATTGGGAATCGATTGGCCAGGACTGGAGCGGGAAAGTCAGTTCCGAAGCCATCGCCGAGGCCGTCCGTCTTGCCAGGGAAGCGCTTCTGGGGGAGGGCGTTCACCCAGTGGTGGAAGCCACGGGGATCATTGAGAATGACCGCGAGTGACGCTTGCGGTGATGCTTCTCGACGAGAACATCATCGTCAGCCAGGTGCAGCTCCTACGCAGCCAAGGCGTCCGCTGCCGCCACGTCGGGCACGATTTTGAGTCACAAGGCATTCAGGACGACAATATCCTGCCGGTGCTGCACCGCCTTCGGCGACCCACGCTCTTCACTCGCGATTTGGGATTGTACGGACGGTTGCTATGTCATCCGAATTACTGCATCGTCTGCCTCGAAGTTCGCGAGTCAGACGTCGCCACGTTTGCGCGACGCGTTCCTCCGCCACAGATTGTTTGCCACCGCTTCGGCGCGCATGGGACTCGTCATCAAGCTAAACGTGAAACTGATCCGAATGTGGCGACGAAACGTGCCTGGCGAGCAATTTGCGGCGTGGGAATGACCGGTTAGCAATGTCCGGTTCGCGACGGCTCGGCCAGTGCGGTTGGATTATCCGAACGGCCGAGGCGGAGGCGATGAAGAAACGATTTGCCCCGATGCGCACCGCGCCGGGCGAGCAAGCTATACTTTGGACGAGATCACGCATGGCGAAGAGAACTTGGCAGCATATCGTCGCCGATCCGAAGGTCTGCCGCGGGAAGCTCACTTTCCGCGGCACGCGCATTTTTGTCACCGACGTGCTTGAACAGGTCGCAGAGGGGATGCCTTGGGATGAGATTAGCCGGGAGTGGCGCGGATCCGTGACCAGGGAAGCGATCAGCGAGGCGATCCGGGTGGCAAGCAGCTCGCTGCGCGACCGGCCGCGCAACGCGCGGCAGCGCGCTGCCGAATGATCGTCCTCGACGAGAACATCATCGAGTCACAGCGACAGTTGCTCCTTCGCCGCAACTTGCGCGTTTGTCAGATTGGATTTGAGGTCGGACGCAAGGGAATGGACGATCGCGAACAGGTGATCCCTCTCCTTCATCGCCTACGCCGTACAACCCTATTCACGCGCGATCTGGGTCTGTACCAGCGCACCTCCTGTCACGAACGCTACTGCATCGTGGTGCTTGCGGTCGAGAAGGCTCAGGCCGCGGAGCTGATCCTTCGCATGCTTCGCCATCCTCATTTCAACACCCAGCGCAAGCGCATGGGGACGATCATTCGCGCTACTCCAACGAGCATTCGCTTGTGGCCTTCGGTGATGGCGATCGAGCGAGAGTTGTCCTGGCCAGCGTGACCGTATGCCCGAAACCTTCTTCATCCTCCTCGCCGGCGGGATCATGCTCGCGGCGGCGATCTCCGACCCGACCGCGGTCACGCTGCACTGGCTGCGCCTGGCGGGGATCATCGCGCTGACGATGTGCGGACTGGCGGGCGTGTTCTACGCGTTCGGGGTGCGAGACGTTGCGGGCGCGTCGGCTTCGTCGCCGCTGCTTCTGCGTATTCAGATCGGGCTGTTCGTCGCGCCCGCTTTGTTGGTGCTCGGCCAACTCGGCTTCGTGCAGGTGGCATGGCGACGTACGCAGCGGGCATTCGCGGCGGGGGCGTTCGTCGTCGCGGTGCTGGCCGGATGTAATGTGCTGCACGAGATGATGGCCGGGCAGGGGACGGCCGTGCGGCTCCCGCCGAAGATGCTGTCGATGGGTTTGCAGACGTTCGCCTGCGCGGGCGTCGCGGCCATGACGGGGCTGGCGCTGATGGACATGCTCCTGGGCCACGCATACCTCACCGCGCCGCAGATGACGATGCGCCCGTTCGCGCGATTGAACCTGGCGCTGGCAGGCGTGCTTGTCGTTCGCGCGATGGGTGCGGCCGGGGTCGTTTTCGCGCTGGATCGGTGGCGGCCGCTGGAGATGCTGTGGGGGTTGCATGGGCTGATGATGATCGTCCGCTGGCTCGTGGGGCTCATCGTGCCCGCGGTGTTCGTGTACATGGCACACGACTGCATCAAGCGCCGCTCGACCCAGGCGGCGACGGGCATCCTCTACGTCGCCGGCGTACTGATCTTCATTGGCGAGATCGTGGCGCTTCATCTTGTGCGGGCAACGGGATTGCCATTCTAGTTTTACCCCTCTCCCGGTACTCCCGGAGAGCTTGGGTGAGGGTGATTTCGTACGTCGGATCCGTTCTCAGCACTCGCAATCACCCTCATCCTGGCCTTCTCCCGGCGTACCGGGAGAAGGGACCAGAGAAGCAGCACGACGGAATCGCAACGTGAACCGCTCTCCACCTGCCCCCGCTGCGGGTGCCGGGAGCTTTTCATTCGGAAGGATTTCCCGCAGACGCTCGGCGACACGATCGTCATCGTCGCCGGCATCGCGTTCCTCGTCCTCGCGGCGTCCCGGCGCTGGTTTTACGTTGGCGACAAAAACAGGGACAGGAGCTATTATTTTCCCTCCGAGATGAAAAACCGGGACGGGAGCTATTTTTTCCCTCCGATGCACCGATGTCTGAAATTCGACCCATTTTTCGCTGGCGCGACGGCGGGGCAGCCGAATCAACGGAGGACGAGCTGGCGCACGAAGAGCCGCTGGAGATCCGCGTGCGCGGGCGCGCCGTCAGCGTCACGATGCGCACGCCGGGCCACGATGAGGAGCTGGCGGCGGGGTTTCTCGCGACCGAAGGGATGATCAGGCGGCGCGAGGATGTGCTGCGCATCGAGCCGTGCGGGCGCAACGAGGACGGGAATCTCGTGAACGTGCTGCTGGCGCCGGACGTGGTCGTTGACTTCGACAAACTCACGCGGCACGTGTTCGCTTCGTCGAGCTGCGGGTTGTGCGGGAAGGCGACGATCGACGCCGTGCGCGGGCAGTTCCCGCCCATCACTTCGGACCTCGTCGTCGACGCCAAAACGATCCTCTCGCTTCCCGAGAAGATGCGCCAGACGCAATCGACCTTCGACCGCACGGGGGGGCTCCACGCGGCGGGGATTTTCTCGTCCTCCGGCGCGTTGATCGTCCTCCGCGAAGACGTCGGCCGGCACAACGCGCTCGACAAGGTGATCGGGTACGGTTTGCTCAACGGTCTGTTGCCGTACGAGCGTCACATCCTGCTCGTCAGCGGGCGCACGAGCTTCGAGATCATCCAGAAAGCGCTGGCCGCCCGCGTCCCGCTGATCGCGGCGGTGTCGGCGCCGTCAAGCCTCGCGGTGGATTTCGCGCGCGAGAGCGGGCAGACGCTGATTGGATTTTTGCGAGGGGAGCGAATGAACGTATACGCGGGGGAGCAGCGGATTCGGTTGTGACTCTCATGAGCAACGGACTCGTGGTC